>NZ_JAIUKB010000051.1:0-66634 GCF_020176785.1 Saccharopolyspora sp. 6V
CACCCGCGCTCCCCGACCGCCCCCGGTTCCACCGGCGGGCCGTCGAAGCACGTCCGGGGCGTGGTCCCGGTGCGGCACCGGCGGTCGCCGGTTCCCGCGGCGCGTCCGGACGAGCGGCCGCGGCGGCCCGACTGCGCCGGACGGGTCGGCCCGGCGGCACCCCGGCGCCCGGAACCGGCCACCGGCGTTCGCGCCGAGCTGCACGCCTACTCCGATCACTCGTTCGGTCGTTCAGCGTCCGACACCCAGAGTAGTCGCCTTCCTGTTGAAATGAATTGGCGACCAGGGATTTCCGCGCGGTGCACGAATAGTTCACGCGCGAGAAATCCGTCCGGCGGACCAACTTTAGTAGGTATTTCGACAACGATTTTCAATCCCGATCCGCGTCCTCGGAAAGCCGCCGAGAAGGCGTGGCGAACGCGAGTCCCACGACAGCGGATTCACCGCCGGCGCCCATTCCCGCCGAAGCTGGACCAGACCTCTGCCCGCCAGGGCGCGCCGGTTCGCAGCAGCACGAGCTGATCGCCGCACCGCCGCACCCGTGCCACTTCGCACCACCCGCCACCAGGCGGAACCCGTCGTCCGACCGATCGGCGCGCGGCCGAGCGCACCGTCGGCGGCGTCGACTCGGTCCCGCGGCCTCCCGGTCCCGGCCGGCAGCTCGGGGGTGCCGTCCCGGGCGCTCCAGCCGCGTGGACGGAGGATTTCCACCCGAGCCGGGCCTGCGTCTCAGGTGCGCGGCGGGCACCAGCCGGTCGCCACGAGAGCGGCAACGGGGGCGAACAGCGGAGTGGGAAGTCCGTCCCAGGCGTGCCAGCTCCACTGCTCGATCTTGTCCGGCTCGCGGACCTCGGGTCGACCCGACGCCTCGACGAGGTAGTGCAAGGTCACGAAGTGCACGCCGTCTGCGGGGAAGACGTCGTTGGTCCAGGTGATCGGTGTCGTCCGACCGGCGCGCAGGCCGGTTTCCTCTTCGAGCTCGCGGGCTGCCGCGTGCTCCGGCGCCTCCCCCGCGTCGACCTTGCCACCGGGGAACGACCACGTTCCGGCTCCATGCGCGCCGCGCCGTCGCCCGAGGAGCACGCACCCCCTGTCCACCACGATCGCGCTCGTGCCTACGAGGGGTCCTCCGGGTACCAGCGACATGGCCCCGATCATCTCATTGCTCCGGCCCGCGACTCAGCACGTCGATGGAGCGACGTCGCCCACCGTTGCCGACCTCGTGCGACCGACATCGCCCCGTCCAGGCCGGTGGTCGGCGTCAGCATCGCCAGCCTGCGAGCAGCCCGGTAGGGGTTGATCGTCCAGCGGAACGGCACGCCGGGGTTCGAGCCGAGCACATCCGCCGTCCAGGAGTTCGGCTCACCCGGTCGAACCGCGTCCACGGCTCGTGCGCTGCGGTGATCGCGTCGCGGCGGAGAGCCGGTGCGGCTCCGGGAGCACCCCATACGATTGGCGGGTGACCGACGTGCCTCCAGCAGGGCCTCCCGGCGGCGGAGAGCATCGCCGACCTCGACCCGGCCGACCTCGGCCCCCGCGCCACCCCGGAGCGGACGAAGGCGGCCCGCCGCCCGGCCCCCGATCGCGGCCCGCGCCCCGATCCGGCGAACCCGGTGGACCGCAGCCCGCGCCACCGGGCCGCCCGGCCGATCCCGACGCGACCGGACCGCGCGCCCGGCGGCGGCGACCCGACGAACCGGGTCGCGGCGGCCGACCCGGGGGCGACGAACCCGGCGGCGACTCCGCGAGCGGCCAGCCCGGCGGCGCCGGACCCGGCGCCCGCGAACCCGGACGCGGCGGGCAGCGCAGGCCGGACGGCGATCCCGGACGGGCCGGAACTCCCGGACGCGGCTCTCCCGGGCGGAACGCCGAACGCGGCGGTGCTGACCCCGGCCGACCGCGCGCGCGGCGCCGCCCACCGGGCGACCGGGCCGAGACCGAGCGGACCGGAGCCCACGCCGCTCCCGCGGCGGGCGGCGGGACGACGCCCCCGGCCGCGGGCGACCCCGGCCCGAGCACCGGCGCCACCGCCATCGGACACGGACACGGACACGGACACGGACACGGACACGGACACGGACACGGACACGGACACGACGGTCCTCCCGCCTCCCGCACCGTCAAGCGCCTGCTCGCCATCGCCCTGGTGCCGTTCGCACTCGCCGCGATCATCGGCACCGCGCTGCTCTACCCGTTCGGCCACCAGCAGCGCACCGGCGCCGACCTGGGCCTCGGCCAGTACCCGGTGAACGGCGAGGTCGTGGCCTCCGCCGCGGGCGGCTGCGGCGACACCGGCGGCTGCGTCACCCTCCAGGTGCGGATGTCGGACGGGCCGACCCCGGGCCGGACCATCGCCCAGGTGATGCCCGTCGAACCCGGCACTCCGCGGTTCGCCGTCGGCGACCGGGTGGTGCTGTCCTACGCGGGCGCCAACCCGGAGGAGGAATCGTCCTTCCAGGTGGTCGACTTCCAGCGCGGCAGTCCGCTGCTGGTGCTCGGCCTGGTGTTCGCGGTCGCGGTGCTGCTGCTCGGGCGCTGGCAGGGCCTGGCCGCGCTGGGCGCGCTGGTGCTGAGCTTCGTGGTGCTGATCGGGTTCGTGCTGCCCGCGATCCTGGCCGGGGAGAACCCGCTGCTGGTGTCCGTGGTCGGCTCCGGCCTGATCATGTTCGTGGTGCTGTACCTGACGCACGGGTTCTCCGCGCGCACCTCGACGGCGGTACTCGGCACGCTGCTGAGCCTGGCGCTGATCGGCGGGCTCAGCGCGCTGTTCTCGGCGACGACGCAGCTGACCGGGCTGGACGACGACACCTCCAGCCTCATCGCCGCGCTGGGCACGCCGATCGACGCGCGCGGCCTGCTGCTGGCGGGCATCGTGATCGGCGCGCTGGGCGTGCTCGACGACGTGACGGTCACCCAGACCAGCGCGGTGTGGGAGCTGCAGCGGGCCGATCCGTCGATGGGCTGGCGGAAGCTCTACCAGGCGGGACTGCGGATCGGGCGGGACCACGTGGCCTCGGCGGTGAACACCCTGGTGCTGGCCTACGCGGGTGCGTCGCTGCCGCTGCTGCTGGCGTACTCGCTGTCGGGCCGCAGCTTCGGGGAGATCATCAGCACCCAGGCGGTCGCCCAGGAGGTGGTGCGCACCCTGGTGGGCAGCATCGGCCTGGTCGCCGCGGTGCCGATCACCACGCTGATCGCGGCGCTCGTCGCGGCCAGGGAGACCGGTGGTGCCGACCGCGCGAGCGCGGCCGAGCGGGCCGGTGCCGCGGCGGCGGAGAGCGCCACGTCCCGTGTCCACCACCGCTCCCGCCCGCAGCCGCCGACGGCCTGAGCACCGGCGAGTGGCCCGGGTGCGCGAACCCCGTTCGAGGGCCGTGCACCCGGGCGGAGCCGCTCAGTCCAGGGTCGTGACGAAACCGGCGACGGCCTGCGGGTTCAGCTTCTGCGCCATCCGCCCCTGCGGAGCCAGCGAGGCGAGCCGGTACAGCGGGCGGGCCGCCGCTCCGTCGCCCCTGGCCTCGGACTTCAGCTGCGCCACGACCAGCTCGGAGAGCACCAGCGCGTGCGTGTCCCCGATGGACGCCAGCGCGTCGGCGATGCGCCGCAGCGCGAGCACGCCGAGCTCGCGCCCGCCGGTGCCCGCGTACATGGCCAGCGCCACCGACACGGCCTTGCCCTTCGGCGGTCCGCCGACCAGCAGGCTCACCGTCCGCATCCCGCGCACGTCGGTGATCACCAGGTCGAGCCGGTCCGCCGTCCGCAGGTCCACCGTCCGGGTGCCGAGCGCGCGCACCGAGACCTCGCCGCCGCGCAGCCACGTGGTCTTGCGGGATTCACCGAGCGCGAGCAGCAGCAGCGGCACCGCCACCACCGCCGCGCCCACCGCGAACCCGGCCGGGCCCGCGACGAGGCCGACGACGCCGCCGAACGCGGCGGCCACGACCAGCGCGGCGATCACCACGTTACGGGCGCGCTTGCGCACGGTGGCCCGGTCGAGCAGGTCCAGTTCGACGGTCTCGGCCGGGACGTCCGCGGGCTCGGTCATAGCTCCGCCACGGCCGCGGCGACCTGGGGCACCAGCTCGTCCAGCGGCACGGACCGCTGCTCACCGCTGCCGAGGTCCTTGAGCTGCGCGCTGCCCGCTTCGACGTCGCGCTCGCCGAGCACCAGCGCGAACCGGGCACCGGAGCGGTCGGCGGCCTTCATCGCGCCCTTGAGCCCCTTGCCGCCGTAGGCGATATCGGTGCGCACCCCGGCGTCGCGCAGACCAGCGGCGACGGTGACGAGGCGCCGCTTCGCGGACTCGCCCAGCGGCACGCAGTACACGTCGCACCGGGTGCGGTCCCCGACCTCGATGCCCTCGGCCTCGCAGGCCAGCAGCGTGCGGTCCACGCCGAGGCCGAAGCCGATGCCGGACAGTTCCGCGCCGCCGAGCTCCGCCATCAGCCCGTCGTAGCGGCCACCGCCGCCGATGCCGGACTGGGCGCCGAGCCCGTCGTGCACGAACTCGAAGGTCGTCTTGGTGTAGTAGTCCAGGCCGCGCACCAGCCGCGGGTTCTCCACGAAGCCCACGCCCAGGTCGGCCAGGTGCTGCTTGACCTGCTCGTAGTGCTCCTTCGACTCCGCCGAGAGGTGGTCCACCATCAGCGGGGCGTCGGCGACCAGCTCGCGCACCTCGGGCCGCTTGTCGTCGAGCACCCGCAGCGGGTTCAGCTCGGCGCGCTGCCGGGTCGCCTCGTCCAGCGGCAACCTGCCGAGGAACTCCTGCAGCTTCGCGCGGTAGTCCGGCCGGCAGGTGGCGTCGCCGAGCGAGCTGAGCTCGATGCGGTAGCCGGTGAGGCCGAGCCGCTTGTAGCCCTCGTCGGCGATGGCGATCACCTCGGCGTCCAGCGCCGGGTCGTCCACGCCGATGGCCTCCACCCCGACCTGCTGCAGCTGCCGGTAGCGCCCGGCCTGCGGCCGCTCGTAGCGGAAGAACGCGCCGCCGTACTGCAGCTTCACCGGGAGCTGCCCGCGGTCGAGGCTGTGCTCGATGACCGAGCGGATCACGCCCGCGGTGCCTTCGGGGCGCAGCGTGACCGAGCGGCCGCCGCGGTCGGCGAAGGTGTACATCTCCTTGCTGACCACGTCGGTCGATTCGCCGACGCCGCGCGCGAACAGGGTGGTGTCCTCGAACAGGGGCAGTTCGATGTGGCCGTACCCGGCGCGACGGGCCGCGTCGGCGAGCGCGTCGCGCACGGCCAGGAACCCGGCGGACTCCGGCGGGTAGTACTCGGGAATGCCCTTGGGGGCGGTGAAGGTGCTCATCAGGGGTGCTTCGCTGTCCTCAAGCTGGGGTGGGTCACCGGTCGGCGGAAACCAGGTCCTGCAGGAACGGGTTGCTCGCGCGCTCGCGACCGATGGTGGTGGTGGGTCCGTGGCCGGGCAGGACGACCGTGTCGTCGACGAGCGGCAGGATGCGGGTGCGCAGCGTGTGCAGCATCGTCGAGTGGTCGCCGCCGGGCAGGTCGGTGCGTCCGATGGCACCGGCGAACAGGGTGTCCCCGGCCAGCAGCAGCCGGCCGCCCTCGTCCGCGCCGACGCCGAACAGCACCGACCCGCCGGTATGGCCGGGGCTGTGCGTGACGCCGATGTCGAGCCCGGCGAGCTCCAGCACGTCGCCGTCGCCGAGGTCCCGGACGTCGCCGGGCGCGACCAGCGGCGGCAGCGCCGCGAACAGCTCCGCGCCCTGCGGGCCCATCGAGGCGGCGGGGTCGGTGAGCATGTACCGGTCGGCCGGGTGGATCCACGCGGGCACGTCGTGCGCGCGGCACACCTCGCCCGCGGAGAAGACGTGGTCGAAGTGCCCGTGGGTGAGCAGCACCGCCACCGGGTTCAGCCGGTGTTCGCGCAGCTGCTCGTCGAGCGCCTCGGTCGCCTCCTGGCCGGGGTCGACGATGACGCAGTCCGCGCCGTCGCCCGCGGCGAGCAGGTAGCAGTTCGCCTGCAGAGGTCCGGCGGGGAACCCGAGCACCAGCACGCGTGCGCCTTTCGTCGTCCAACACGAGATCATCGACCGCCGCGGACGGGCGGGCCGTGGCCTGTTCAGCCTAGAACATCGTCCCGCACGGTCTGCCGGTTCCGTGGAACCGGGCGGCCCATAAACTCCAGGTGTCCTGATCGTGTCGGAGCCCCCGGGGAGGGAGCAGGTGCCGAGCAACGAACAACGTCGCCAGAACGCCAAGCGCAAGCTCGAACGGCAGTTGGAGCGGCGTGCGGAGCAGGCGAAGCGACGTCGGATGATGACCCTCGGCGCCACGGTGCTGGTGGTCATCCTGGCCGTGGCGGGCGTCGTGTACTTCATCAACAGCAGCGGTGAGTCGGAGGCCGCGCCGACGTGCACCTACCAGCCGACGCCCGGCCAGCCCGCGGCGAAGCCGGTCGACCCGCCGGAGTCCCCGGGTGCCGACGCGCCGAAGACCCAGCAGGTGACGCTGAGCACCGGCCAGGGCGACATCCCGGTGACGCTGGACCACGCGAAGGCCCCGTGCGCGGCGAACAACTTCGCGCACCTGGCGGAGTCGAAGTACTTCGACGACACCGACTGCCACCGGCTGACCACCACTGAGGGCCTGAAGGTGCTGCAGTGCGGCGACCCGACCGGTACCGGTTCCGGTGGCCCCGGCTACTCGTTCGCCGACGAGGTCGACTCCCAGCCGACGTACCCGCGGGGCACGCTGGCGATGGCGAACTCGGGGCCGGACACCAACGGCAGCCAGTTCTTCATCGTCTACGGCGACTCGCAGCTGCCGCCGAACTACACGGTGTTCGGTACCGTCGGCGAGCCCGGCCTGCAGGTCGTGGACAAGGTGGCCGCGGCCGGTGACGACACCGGTCAGGGCGACGGCAAGCCGAAGCTGCCGGTGCACATCGACAGCGCGAAGGTCGCCTGACCCGCTCGCGACGTCTGCGGAGGGCCGCGGGACCGGACGGTTCCGCGGCCCTTCGCCGTTCCGGGCCTACTCGGACGCGTCCGGGACGCCTAGGCTCGGTCCGATCGGAGGTGCGCAGGTGATCGACGTGGCGGCGCTGGACCCGGCCGATCCCGGTTTCGTCGCGGACCCGTACCCGGTCTTCCGCGCGCTGCGCGAACGGGGACCGCTGCACCGGCACGAGGCGTGGGGCGCGCACGTCGCCGTCTCGCACGAGCTGTGCTCGGCGGTGCTGCGCCACCGCGACCTGCGGCGGGTGTGGGTGGACCGGGTTCCGCTGGCCGAGTTCGAGGCGTTCAACGCGCTGCACCGGCTGAGCATGCTGGAGAACGAGCGGTTGCACGGCAGGCTGCGCGCCGCCGTCGCCCCGCTGTTCCACCGCCGCGCCGTGGCCGCGATGCGCGCCACCACCACCGAGCTCGTCCGCCCGCGCCTGGACCGGCTGCGCGCGGAGATCGACGAGCACGGCCGCGCCGAGCTGATGTCCGCGCTGGCCGGGCCGGTGCCGGTGGACGTGATCGCCGCGCTGCTCGGCTTCCCGCCTGCCGAAGGCCCGCTGCTGCGGAACTGGTCGAACCGCATCGTGCGGATGTACGAGCCGGAGCTGGACGACGCGGGCCGCCGGGACGCCGAGCTGGCCGCCGGCGAGTTCCGCGGGCACGTCACCGAGCACGTCGAGCACCGCCGCGCGCACCCCGGTGTCGACCCGCTCAGCGCGCTCGTCGGCACCGGCGCGCTGGACCGCGACGAGTTGGTGGCGACGTGCGCGCTGCTGCTGATGGCCGGGCACGAGGCCAGCGTGAACGGCATCGGGAACGCCGTCGTCGCGCTGCACGACCGGCCCGCGCAGTGGCGCCTGTTCCGCGGGCTCGGGCCGGACGCGGTCGCCACCGCCGTGGACGAGCTGCTGCGCCACGACACCCCGAACCAGTTGTTCGAGCGCACCGCCGTGCGCCCGGTGGAGCTGGCCGGGACCCGCGTCGAGGCGGGCGACAAGGTCGTGGTGCTGCTGGGCGCGGCGAACCGGGACCCGACCGCGTTCGCGGCACCGGACGAGCTGGACCTGACCCGCACGCCGAACCCGCACCTGGCGCTGGGCATCGGGATGCACTACTGCCTGGGCGCACCGCTGGCCCGGCTGGAGATCGGGGTGGTGCTGGCCGAGTTCGCCGCCCGCTTCCCCGATTTCGCCCTGCTGGAGCGCCCCCGCCGCTCGGCCGCCTTCGCCCTCCGCGGCTACGACCGGATCGACATCACGGCCTGACCTTCACGCCGCCGAGGTGACCCGGTAAACGTCGTAGACGCCTTCGATGTTGCGCACCGCCTTGAGCACGTGGCCGAGGTGCTTCGGGTCGCCCATCTCGAACGAGAACCGGCTCACGGCGACCCGGTCCTTCGAGGTGGTGACGGAGGCGGACAGGATGTTCACCCGCTCGTCGGCGAGCACCTTCGTCACGTCGGACAGCAGCCGGTGCCGGTCCAGCGCCTCCACCTGGATGGCCACCAGGAACACCGAGGACGAGGACGGCGCCCAGTACACCTCGACCAGCCGCTCCGGCGACTTGCGCAGGTCGTCGGCGTTGGTGCAGTCGGTGCGGTGCACGCTGACCCCGCCGCCGCGGGTGACGAAGCCCAGGATCTCGTCGCCCGGCACGGGGGTGCAGCAGCGGGCGAGCTTGGACCACACGTCCCCGGCGTCCTTGACCACGACCCCGGAGTCGCCGGTGCTGCGGCGGCGCTGCTGCACGGTGGACGGGGTGGAGCGCTCGGCGATCTCGTCCTCGGCCTGCTCCACGCCGCCGATCAGCGCGACGAGCCGCTGCACCAGGTGGTGCGCGGAGACCTGCCGCTCCCCCACCGCCGCGTACAGCGCGGTGACGTCCACGTAGTGCAGTTCGCGGGCGACGGCGGCGATGGAGTCGGCGGTGACGAGGCGCTGCACCGGGAGCCCGAGCCGCCGGATCTCCTTGGTGATCGCCTCCTTGCCGTGCTCGATGGCCTCTTCGCGGCGTTCCTTCGCGAACCACTGCTTGATCTTCGCCTTGGCCCGGGGCGAGGCGACGAACGACAGCCAGTCCCGGCTGGGCCCGGACCCCTCCGCCTTGGAGGTGAAGATCTCGACGACCTCGCCGTTCTCCAGCTTGCGTTCCAGCGCGACCAGCCGGCCGTTGACGCGGGAGCCGATGCAGCGGTGCCCGACCTCGGTGTGCACCGCGTAGGCGAAGTCCACCGGCGTCGACCCGGACGGCAGCGTGATCACATCGCCCTTGGGGGTGAACACGAAGATCTCGCGGGTGGCGAGGTCGTAGCGCAGCGATTCCAGGAACTCGCCCGGGTCCGCGGCCTCCCGCTGCCAGTCCAGCAGCTGGCGCATCCAGGCCATGTCGTCGACCTCGACGCCGGCCTGCCCGCCGCTGCCGTTGCGGCCCTTCGTCTCCTTGTAGCGCCAGTGCGCGGCGATGCCGTACTCGGCGGTGCGGTGCATCTCGCTGGTGCGGATCTGCACTTCCAGCGGCTTGCCCTCGGGACCGATGACGGTGGTGTGCAGCGACTGGTAGACGCCGAAGCGGGGCTGGGCGATGTAGTCCTTGAACCGGCCGGGCATCGGCTGCCACAGCGCGTGCACCACGCCCATCGCGGCGTAGCAGTCGCGCACCTCGTCGACGAGGATCCGCACGCCCACCAGGTCGTGGATGTCGTCGAAGTCGCGGCCGCGGACGATCATCTTCTGGTGGATCGAGTAGTAGTGCTTCGGGCGCCCTTCGACCTTCGCGGCCAGCCGCGCGGTCTCCAGCTGCCCGGACAGCTCGTCGGTGACGGTGCGCAGGTAGGTGTCCCGGGACGGGGCGCGGTTGGCGACGAGCCGCACGATCTCGTCGTACTTCTTCGGCTGCAGGATGGCGAAGGCCAGGTCCTCCAGCTCCCACTTGATGGTGGCCATGCCCAGCCGGTGCGCGAGCGGCGCGAGCACTTCGAGGGTTTCGCGGGCCTTGCGGGCCTGCTTCTCCGGCGGCAGGAAGCGCATGGTGCGCATGTTGTGCAGCCGGTCGGCCAGCTTGATCACGAGGACGCGGGGGTCGCGGGCCATCGCGATGATCATCTTGCGGATGGTCTCGGCCTCGGCGGCAGCGCCGAGCTTCACCTTGTCCAGCTTCGTGACGCCGTCGACCAGGTGCGACACCTCGTCGCCGAAGTCCGCGCTGAGGTGCTCCACCGAGTAGTCGGTGTCCTCGACCGTGTCGTGCAGCAGCGCCGCCACCAGCGTCGTGGTGTCCATGCCCAGCTCACCCAGGATGGTGGCGACGGCCAGCGGATGGGTGATGTACGGGTCACCCGATTTGCGGCGTTGGTGGCTGTGCTTGTCCTCGGCCACGTCGTAGGCCCGCTGCAGCAGCGCCAGATCCGCGTGCGGGTGCAGCTCGCGGTGCACCGCGGCCAGCGGTTCGAGCACTTGCTTGACCTCCGCGGCGCGCTGCGCCGTGATCCGTCTGGCCAAGCGGGCGCGCACCCGCCTGGTCGCCGAGGCGGGACGCACCTGCTCGGTTGCTGCTGGGGCAGGAGACTCGACGTCTTGGCTCACCGCGCGCTCCCGGGCATGGAGGGGACGTTGCACCCGGATCTTGAAGTGGTCACGACCCGGGCATCGAGAATAACGCCGTTCGGGCTATCACCCTTCCCCGGCCGTCCCCCGAAACGTTGAACGGTCACTCTCAGCTTCGAGTCGACGGGAAAACTTCACCAGGACCGATCAGCCGGGCCGAAGATCCTCACACCGCCAGCAGCGCCTGCACGTCCGAATCCATCCGGTCCCGGCCGCCGAGCGCCGTGAGCTCCAACACCACGGACGAGGCCACCACCTTCGCGCCGGCGCGGCCGAGCAGCTCGCAGGCCGCGCGCAGCGTGCCGCCGGTGGCCAGCACGTCGTCCACCACGAGAACCCGCTGACCAGCACTGATGGTGGCCGCCGGGAGCTCCAGGCTCGCCGAGCCGTATTCCAGCTGGTAGTCCACGCGGTCGGCGACCTCCGGCAGCTTGCCCGGCTTCCGCAAGCCCACGACCCCGGTGCCGCGCGCGTGCGCGACGGCGGCGCCGAGCAGGAAGCCGCGGGCCTCGACCCCGGCCACCACGTCGAACTCCAGGCCGTCACCGAGCGCGGTCACGACCGCCGCGAACGCCTCCCCGTCGGCCAGCAGCGGGCTGATGTCGCGGAACAGGATTCCGGGCTCCGGGAAGTCCGGGACCTCGCGGATCAGCCGCGCCGCCTGCTCCAGCGCGGGGTGCAGCACCCGCACGCCGTCCGATCCCGCCATCAGCGCCGCTTCTTCCCGGTCGGGCGGCTGGACTTGCCCGCGGGCCGCCGCCGGTTCTGCGGGGCGTCGGAGCGCGCGGCGCGCTTGCCCGCGGCGCTGGACGCGCCGGCCAGGGTCCGCTCCGAGCCCTCCTCGGCCTGCTCGTCCGAAGGCTCGCCGGTCTCCTTCGCGGAACCGCGCTCCCGGCGCTGGGCGACCTTCGCCGCCTGCTGCCGGTACCGGCGGTCCCGCATCTTGAAGTCCACCAGCAGCGGCGTCGCCAGGAAGATCGACGACACCACACCGGCGATCATGCCGACCAGCTGCACCAGCGCCAGGTCCCGCAGCACGCCCACGCCCAGCAGCCAGGCGCCGACCACGAGCAGGCCGATCACCGGCAGCAGCGCGATCACCGAGGTGTTGATGGAGCGCATCAGCGTCTGGTTCACCGCGAGGTTCGCGGCCTCCGGATAGCTGCGGCGGGTCAGGCCGAGCAGCCCGCGGGTGTTCTCCTTCACCTTGTCGAACACCACGACCGTGTCGTACAGCGAGAACCCGAGGATCGTGAGCAGGCCGATCACCGTGCTCGGCGTGACCTCGAAGCCGGTGAGCGCGTAGATGCCCGCGGTGACCACCACGTCGTGCAGCAGCGCGATCAGCGCCGCCACCGCCATCCAGCGCTCGAAGTAGAACGCGAGGAACACCGTCACCAGCACCAGGAACACGCCCAGCGCCAGCAGCGCCTGCTGGGTGATCTCCCCGCCCCAGGTGCCGCTGACCGCGCTGTCGCTGACCGCGGCCGGGCTCGGCTCGCCGTCGGCGCCCAGCGGCTGGAGCCGCTGGAACATCGTCTCCTTGACCTCGGAGACCTGCGCGGTGTTCAGCGACTCGGTGCGGACCTGGATGGTCTGGCTGTTCGCGGTGCCCACCAGCTGCACCGTCTCGGCCGGGTGACCGAGCGCTTCGGTGAACGCCTCCTGCACCTGGTCCTCGCTGATCGGGCCCTGCGCGCCGACGGCCGGGACCTGCAGCTTGGTGCCGCCCTCGAAGTCGATGCCCAGGTTGAAGCCCTTGAGGCCCATCGCGCCGATGCACACCAGCACCAGCAGCCCGAGGGACACGTACCAGCGCATGCGCTTGCCGACGATGTCGAAGGCGCCGTTGCCGATGTAGAGGCGTTCGAAGACGCTCGCGCGCCGGTTTCCGCCGTCGCCGGCGGTGCTGTGGATGACCACCGTCAGGCCTCCTTCGCGCTGGAAGCACCCCGGGAGCGCGCGGAGCGCTGCTGGGCGGCGTAGCGCTGCGTCGCGCCGAGGCCGGACACCGAGGGCTTGGACAGGAACTTGTTCTTCGACGCCAGCGCCACCAGCGGGTGCGTCACCAGGAACACCACGACGAGGTCGAGCACCGTCGACATGCCGAGGGTGAACGCGAAGCCCTTCACCTGGCCGACCGCGAGCACGTAGAGCACGGCCGCGGCCAGGAAGCTCACCGCGTCGGCGGACAGGATGGTGCGCCGCGCCCGGGTCCACGCCCTGGGCACCGCGGAGCGGAACGTCCGGCCCTCGCGGATCTCGTCCTTGAGCCGTTCGAAGAACACGATGAACGAGTCGGCGGTGATACCGATCGCGACGATGAACCCGGCGATGCCCGCCAGGTCGAGGGTGAAGCCGATCCACCGCCCGAGCAGCACGAGCACGCCGTAGACGATGCCGCCGGAGAGCACCAGCGACAGCACCGTGAGCACGCCGAGCAACCGGTAGTAGGCCAGGCAGTACACCGCGACCAGGAGCAGGCCGATGCCACCGGCGATCAGACCGGCCTCCAGCGCGGCGACGCCCATCGTCGCCGACACCGTCTCGGCCTCGGACTGGTCGAACGCCAGCGGCAGCGAGCCGTACTTGAGCACGTCGGCCAGGTCCGTCGCGGACTGCTGGTTGAAGCTGCCGCTGATGGAGGCGTTGCCGCCGAGCAGCGCCACGTTGATCGTCGGCGCGGAGACGACCTCGCCGTCGAGCACGAACGCGGCCTGCTGGCCGACGTTGGCGGAGGTGAAGTCCGCCCAGCGCTTGCCCCCGTCGGCGGTGAAGTCCAGGCTCACCGTCCAGTTCGGCTCCTGCTGGTTCGGCGGTTGGGCCGCCGCGTTGGCGATGTCGGTGCCTTCCATGAACACCGGCTCCAGCACGTACTTCTGCGCCTTCTGCTGGTCGCAGGCGACCAGCGGGAGCTTCGGGTCGGCGTTGCCGCGCAGCGGGTCCTCGGCGTTGCAGTCCAGGGCCGCGAGGGCCTGCATCTGCACGTTCGGGTCGGTGCTCTGCCGGGTCTTCTTCGCCTCGTCGATCGCCGCCTGCTGGGCTTCCGGGTCGGCGGGCTGCTGGGCGTGGGCGGCCTGCGGCGCGGTCCCGGAGGGCTGGCCCGGCTGCGGCGGCGGGGCCTGCGCGGGCGCCACCATGTTCGGCACGACCTTGCGGAAGCTCAGCTCCGCGGTCTGGCCGAGCTGCTTGGCCTGGTCGCCGCCCTCGCCGGGCACGGTGATCACCAGGTTGGAGCCGTCCAGGTTCACCTCGGAACCGCTGATGCCCATGCCGTTGACGCGGGTCTCGATGATCTGGCGCGCCTGGGTCAGCGACTCCTGCGTCGGCGGCCGGCCGTCCGGGGTGCGCGCGGTGAGCGTCACCCGGGTGCCGCCCTGGAGATCGATGCCCAGCTTCGGGTCGGGCTTCTGATCGCCGGTGAGGAATACCAATCCGTACAACGCCACGACGATCAGCGCGAAGATCGCGAGGTAACGCCCTGGGCGGATCTGCCCGGCCGGAGGTGCCACGGTGCGTCGGTCTCCTGTCCACTGTCTACGGAATGCGGGCGGGACATCGGCACGCGCAGGGCGGAGCGCCCGCGATCTGATGCCCCGGATGATCGGCCGCTCCAGGTGTCCCCGGAACGGCCGTTGATCACAGTACGCGCCCGAACAGCACGAGCACGCCGCACGATCTGGGAAGGCCCGCGACCAGTCTGCCAGGCGGGTGGTGCGGACGGACGCGAGGGGCGGCCGCGCGGGGCCGCGAACTGGGGATATCGCCCGAGTCGGGCGCGGACCGGCGGAGTTCGGCGCGGTTCGTAAACCCGCCACGCCGGTGCTCGGCGGAGGTCCACTTCGGCTGCTCGGCGGAACGCGGGCGTGCCGGGGAGGTGCGCGCGGCTGCGCCGGGGCGCGCGGCGGGCCGGGGGGGGGGGGGGGGGGGGGGGGGGGGGCGGCCCCCGCCCCCCCCCCCCCGCGCCGCCCCGCGGGGGGGGGCGGGGCCGCGGCCGGGGGGGGGCGGGGGGGGGGGGGGGGGGGGCGGGGGGGGGGGCCGCGCCGGCGCGGGGTGCGGGGTGGGCCCGCCCGCGGACGGCGCCGCCGGACGGCCCGCGGTCGGGCCGGTCCGGGAACGCGGCGGCCGGCCGGTGCGGTCACCGGCCGTACCGGATTCAGCTGGTCTTCTGCTTCTCGATCGGCTCGGCGATCTGCGCGGAGGACTCGGAGGTCGCCTCGGTGGCGTCCTTCTGCTCGCCCTCGGCCTCCTTCGCCTCGGCCGCCGGGGCGGCCTCGTCCTGCTCGGTCGCGGGGGCCTCGGCGGCCTCCTCGGTGGTGACCTTCTCGCGGACGGCGGCACGCACCCAGGTGGTGACGACGCCCGGCGCGATCTCCAGGTCGATGCTGTCGTCCGCGCTGGACACCACGGTGCCGAACAGCCCGGAGGTCGTCATCACCCGGTCACCCGCGGTCAGCGAGTTCTGCAGCTTCTGCTGCTCCTGCACGGCCCGCTTCTGCTTGCGCGCCTGCAAGAACATCGGCACGGCCAGCAGCACGATCAGCAGCGGCAGAAACAAGGATTCGAAAGACATCATGCTCCGTTTCGGCGGACGCCGTGGGATTCGCCCGACCACCAGCCGGGGCGCCCGAATTGTTCGGATGTAGCGCTTCCAGTGTGCCAGCCGTGTCGATGGGCGCGCCGCCGCCCACTGGCCACGCGGGCCGAACCGGGCTCCGGCGGCGGCCATCGGGGCCGTCGACGCCGCGCAGCCTATCGCCCGCGGGGTGGCCGGTCTCACAGCCCACCTGCCGCCGGAACCGCCCCGCGGCGGCCGCTACTCGAACAGCACGGCCTGCGATTCGCCCGGCGCGTGCGGCGGCGGGGTCAGGCCCACGTGCTGCCAGGCGGCGACGGTCGCGACCCGGCCGCGCGAGGTGCGGGCGAGCATCCCCGCGCGCACCAGGTACGGCTCGCAGACCTCCTCGACCGTGCTCGGCTCCTCCCCCACCGCGACCGCGATGGTGGTGATCCCGACCGGACCGCCGTGGAAGGAGCGCACCAGCGCCGAGAGCACCGCGCGGTCCAGCCGGTCCAGGCCGAACTCGTCCACGTCGTAGACCTCCAGCGCGGACCGCGCCACCTCCAGCGTGACCGCGCCGTCGGCGCGCACCTCCGCGTAGTCGCGGACCCGGCGCAGCAACCGGTTCGCGATGCGGGGCGTCCCCCGGGAGCGGCGGGCGATCTCGACGGCACCGTCCGGGCGCAGGTCCACGCCGAGGATCCCGGCGGAGCGGCGCACCACCAGCTCCAGCTCGGCGGGCGAGTAGAACTCCATGTGCGCGGTGAACCCGAACCGGTCCCGCAGCGGGCCGGTCAGCGTCCCGGACCGGGTGGTGGCGCCGACCAGCGTGAACGGCGCGATCTCCAGCGGGATGCTGGTGGCGCCCGGGCCCTTGCCGACCACGACGTCGACCCGGTAGTCCTCCATCGCCAGGTACAGCATCTCCTCGGCGGGGCGGGCGATGCGGTGGATCTCGTCGATGAACAGCACGTCGCCCTCGGCGAGGTTCGACAGCATCGCCGCCAGGTCGCCGGGCCGTTCCAGCGCGGGCCCCGAGGTCACCCGGATCGCGGAGCCCAGCTCCGCCGCCATGATCATCGCGAGGCTGGTCTTGCCGAGCCCGGGCGGGCCGGAGAACAGCACGTGGTCGGGCTGCTCGCGGCGGTTGAGCGCGCCGTGCAGCACCAGTTGCAGCTGCTCGCGCACGCGGGGCTGGCCGACGAACTCGCTGAGCCTGCGCGGACGCAGCGTGCTCTCCACGTCCTGCTCGGCCGGTTCCTGCTGCGGGTCCAGCGGCGCCTCGCCGGGCAGCGCCTGCCGGGCCGGGAGCTGGCCGGGCAGGAGTCCCGCGTGCGGGTCCTCGTCCTCGTGCGGAGCGCTCATCGCGGGCCCAGCGCGGCCAGCGCCTTGCGCAGCACGGCGGAGGTGTCGGCGGGCGCGCCATCGGCGGCGAGCACGGCTTCCACGCTCTGCTCGGCCTGCTTCGCGGAGAACCCGAGACCCACCAGCGCTTCGGCGACCTCGGTGCGGAGCCGGCCGCGGTCCGGGGCGCCGGGCAGCTCGCCGGAGCCGTTCCCGGCGAGGGTGCCGACCTTGTCCCGCAGCTCCAGGATCAGCCGCTCGGCGCTCTTCTTCCCGATGCCGGGCACCTGGGTGAGCGTGGTGAGGTTGCCGTCCGCGAGCGCGTGGCACAGCTGGTCCGGCGAGAGCACCGCCAGCGTCGCCAGCGCCAGCCGCGGCCCCACCCCGGACGCGGTCTGCAGCAGCACGAACAGGTCGCGCGCCTCCGGGTCGGCGAAGCCGTACAGGGTCAGCGAGTCCTCCCGCACGACGAGCGTCGTCGCCAGCAGCGCCTCCTCGCCGCGGCGCAGCCCCGCGAGCGTGGCGGGCGTGGCGTGCACGGCGTGCCCGAGGCCGCCCACGTCGATCACGGCGTGGTCCAGCCCGATCGAGAGCACCGGCCCGCGTACCGAAGCGATCATCCTGTGAGGTCTCCTCTGCCTGCCGGGGGACGCCGCGCGTCCCGCAGCCGTTGCCGGTGCGCCTTGGCCAGTTCCGCGGCCTTCGCCTCCGCCGCGGCCAGCCGCGAGCTCATCGGCGCCCGCCACAGGTGGCAGATGGCGAGGGCGAGCGCGTCGGCGGCGTCGGCGGGCCGGGGTGCTTCGCTGAGCCCGAGGACCTTGGTGACCATGAGCGTGACCTGCCGCTTGTCCGCGCGACCGGAGCCGCTGATCGCGGCCTTGACCTCGCTCGGCGTGTGGAACGCGACCGGCAGCCCGCGGCGGGCGGCGGCCAGCGCCACCACCCCGGAGGCCTGGGCGGTGCCCATCACCGAGCGCACGTTGTGCTGGCTGAACACCCGCTCGATGGCCACCACCTCGGGCTGGTGCGCGTCCATCCACTGCTCGACGGCGTCGGCGACCGCCTTGAGCCGCATGGGCAGCTCGTCACCGGGCGGGGTGCGCACGACGCCGACGGCGACGCAGGAGATGTGCCGGTTCCGGCCGCCGTCCACCACGCCGATCCCGCAGCGGGTCAGCCCGGGGTCGACTCCCAGCACGCGCACGACTTCCTCCTCGGCCTTCAGCTCACCCGGGAACACCCGTTCGACACTCTAGCGCCCGCGCGGCCCCGCACCCGCGCACGACACACCCGATGATCACCCGTCCGCGCGCCGCGCGCCGCACCGCCCCCGCGGTCACGGGCCGTCGACGCCGGGCGTCCACCGCTCCGGGGCGCCGCTCTCGGTCAGCACCGGCTGGTACTCGGCGAACCCGCCGGGCGCGTCCGGTTGCCACGGGAAGGTGCCGTCCGGCGCGGCGACGATCAGCTGCACCGCCGGGAAGTCCGCTCCCTTGTAGACGGCGAACGCGCTGCCCAGGTACTCCGGGTAGTGCCGCTTCGCGATCCGCTCGAAGGTGACCGGGCAGCCCTCCAGGAAGCCCGCGTACAGCTGCCCGGGGCTGAACCGCTCGCCGCCGGAGACCCGCGCGACGTAGGTGTCCACCACCGCCTGCGCCACGTCCCGGGGCAGGCCGATCACCACGACCTCGGGTTTGCCGAAGCGTCGCCACGCCCCGACGGAGAACGCGTGGGCGGCACCGCTGTCGTCCGCCGCCACGTGCACCACGGCGGCGCCGTGCCGCTCCGCGGTGTCCACCAACCACTGCCGCAGCTGCTCTTCCGTCTCCGCCACGGGCGCCATTCTGCCGATTCTCATCCGATCGGGGGAGCCCCGGGGACCGGTGGCGCGGGCCGCGCCGCCGGGTGCCGGCGCGTCCCGCGCGCCGATCAGGCGTCCAGCTCCGCCATGACCTCGTCGGAGGCGTCGAAGTTGGCGTAGACGTTCTGCACGTCGTCGCAGTCCTCCAGCGCGTCGATCAGCTTGAAGACCTTGCGCGCGCCCTCCGCGTCCAGCGGGACGTTCACCGAGGCCAGGAAGCTCAGCTCCGAGGAGTCGTACTCGATCTCGGCCGCCTGCACCGCCTTGCGGACCTCGACCAGGTCGGTCGGCTCGCACAGCACCTCGAAGCTCTCGCCGAGGTCGTTGACCTCTTCGGCGCCCGCCTCCAGCACCGCGCCGAGCACGTCGTCCTCGGTGAGCCCGTTCTTCGGCACGATCAGCACGCCGCGCCGGGAGAACATGTACGACACCGAGCCCGCGTCGGCCATCGAACCGCCGTTGCGGGTCATCGCGGTGCGGACCTCGCCCGCGGCGCGGTTCTTGTTGTCGGTGAGGCACTCGACCAGCACCGCGACGCCGTTCGGGCCGTAGCCCTCGTACATCAGGGTCTGCCAGTCGGCGCCGCCGGCCTCTTCGCCGCCACCGCGCTTGCGGGCGCGCTCGATGTTGTCGACCGGCACCGAGTTCTTGCGCGCCTTCTGCATGGCGTCGTAGAGGGTCGGGTTGCCGTCCGGGTCTCCCCCGCCGGTCCGCGCCGCGACCTCCACGTTCTTGATGAGCTTCGCGAAGAGCTTGCCGCGCTTGGCGTCGACGGCGGCCTTCTTGTGCTTGGTGGTGGCCCACTTGGAGTGGCCGCTCATCTTTCCTCCGTCTTTCCACGCCGTCGCAGGCGAGACCCCGGGGCCTTCAGCCTGCGCGAACGGTCTGCACGAAATGCCGGTGCACGCGCTCGTCGCCGTGGACCAGTTCCGGGTGGAAGCTGGTGGCGAGCACGCGCCCCTGCTGAACCGCGACGATCCTACCGGCGGCGGCCGGGTCGCCTGATGCGCGCGGGGTGACCTCGGCCAGCACCCGCACCTGCGGGCCGATGCGCTCCACCCACGGGGCGCGGATGAACACCGCGTGCACCGGGCCGTCGACCCCGGCGAAGTCGAGGTCGGCCTCGAACGAATCGACCTGCCTGCCGAACGCGTTGCGCCGCACGGTCATGTCGAGCGCGCCGAGCGGCGTGATGCCCGCTTCGGCACCGCCCAGCACCTCACCGGCCAGCAGCACCATGCCCGCGCAGGAACCGTAGGCGGGCAGGCCGTCGGCGATCCGCTGCCGCAGCGGTTCGAACAGCTCGAAGGAGTGCAACAACCGGCTCGTGGTCGTCGATTCCCCGCCGGGCAGCACGATGCCGTGCAGGTCCGCGAGTTCCTCGGGCCTGCGCACGGGTTTGGCGACCGCGCCGCTGCGGTCGAGGGCGCCGAGGTGTTCGGCGACGCCGCCCTGCAGGGCGAGCACGCCGATGACGGGAGCCGCCGCACCATCCATCACGAGTTCTCCGTTCCTGAGTTCGGCGGGGCCGCTCGACCGGCCCCGACCCGATGGGCCGCCCACCTGCGCTCCGGCGAGGTGCCCGCCTCCCCGACGGCGCGAGCGGCCCACTCGACCGCGCTGCCCGGTCGAATGGGCCGTTCACCTGGTCCGGGGCCGCGTCACCAGCCGCGCTGGGCGTAGCGCTGGTCCGCCGGGAGGGAGTCGACGTTGAGGCCGACCATCGCCTCGCCGAGCCCGCGGGACACCTTCGCGATCACGTCCGGGTCGTCGTAGAAGGTCGTCGCCTTCACGATCGCCTCGGCGCGCTTGGCCGGGTCGCCGGACTTGAAGATGCCGGAGCCGACGAAGACGCCTTCGGCGCCGAGCTGGCGCATCATCGCCGCGTCCGCCGGGGTGGCGAGCCCGCCCGCGGTGAACAGCACGACCGGGAGCTTCCCGGCGGCGGCGACCTCCTTGACCAGGGCGACCGGGGCGCGCAGCTCCTTCGCCGCCGCGTACAGCTCCTCTCCGTCGAGCTGTCCGAGCCTGCGGATCTCGGCCCGGATGGAGCGCATGTGCCGGGTGGCCTCGACGACGTTGCCGGTGCCGGCCTCGCCCTTGGACCGGATCATGGCGGCGCCCTCGGCGATGCGGCGCAGGGCCTCGCCGAGGTTGGTGGCGCCGCAGACGAACGGGACGGTGAAGTTCCACTTGTCGATGTGCAGCGCCTCGTCTGCGGGGGTGAGCACCTCGGACTCGTCGATGTAGTCGACGCCGAGGGACTGCAGCACCTGGGCTTCGACGAAGTGGCCGATGCGGGCCTTGGCCATCACGGGGATGGAGACGGCCTGGACGATGCCCTCGATCATGTCCGGGTCGGACATGCGGGCGACGCCGCCCTGGGCGCGGATGTCGGCCGGGACCCGCTCCAGGGCCATCACGGCGACGGCCCCGGCGGCTTCGGCGATCTTCGCCTGCTCCGGGGTCACCACGTCCATGATCACCCCGCCTTTGAGCATCTCCGCCATGCCGCGCTTCACTCCGTCGGTGCCGGTGGCCTGGGCGGTGGCTGCGGTGTCGGTCACGGTCTGCCTTCCCTCGGGGGTCCGGCGCGGCGGCGTGCCGCGCTCTCCCCTCCGACGCTAGGCCGCAACTGGACCACTTCCACGGTCCACTTACCCCTGTTCTCAGTAGTCCACTTCGCGATCGGCGCCGGTGAACGGCATTGCACGCGACGTCACCCGGGTGTGTGATCGGGGACACAACGACGTCCGAGGGGGCAGCGATGGGCAGCAAGCAGACCGTTCCGGGGGTGCAGGCGCCCGCCCCCACCGATCCGAGCGGGATCCGCAACGTGGTCCTGGTGGGGCCGTCCGCGGCGGGCAAGACGACGCTGGTGGAGGCGCTGCTGGCGACGACCGGCACCATCCCGCGCTCCGGTTCGGTGGTGGACGGGACCACCGTGTGCGACCACGACAGCGCGGCCGTCGAGCAGCAGCGCTCGGTGGCCCTGTCGGTGGCGCCGCTGGACCACGACGGGCACAAGATCAACCTGATCGACACCCCCGGCTACGCCGATTTCGTCGGGGAGCTGCGCGCGGGCCTGCGGGCGGCGGACGCGGCCCTGTTCGTGGTGTCCGCCGAAGAGGGCGTGGACGCGGCGACCCGCGCCATCTGGCAGGAGTGCGCCCGGGTGCGGATGCCGCGCGCGGTGGTGCTGTCCCGGCTGGACCAGCACCGGGCCGATCCGGCCGCCGCGCTGGAGTCCTGCCGGGAAGCGTTCGGGGCCGGGGTGCTGCCGCTGCACCTGCCGCTGCGCGGGCCCGACGGCGGCACCACCGGCCTGGTCGGGGTGCTCACCGGCACCGTCTCGGGCACCGGCGCGGCGCGGGACTGCGAGCGGGAACGGGCCGAGCTGATCGAGGCGATCATCGCCGAGAGCGAGGACGAGTCGCTGATGGACCGCTACGTCGCGGGCGAGCGCATCGAGGAGCCGGTGCTGATCCGCGACCTGGAGACGGCGGTCGCGCGCGGCGGCCTGCACCCGGTGCTGCCGGTGTGCGCGGCCACCGAGCTGGGCCTGCCCGAGCTGCTGGACGGCGTGGTGCGCGGTTTCCCGTCCCCGCTGGAGCATCCCCCGGTGCAGGTCACCGACCCGCACGGCGGGAACCCGCGGGAGCTGCCCGCCGATCCGGCGGGCCCGCTGGTCGCGGAGGTCGTGCACACCTCGGTGGACTCCTATGTCGGACGGGTGTCACTGGCCAGGGTGTTCTCCGGGACGGTGCTGCCGGAGCGGGCGGTGCACGTGTCCGGGCACGGCATGGCCGAGCGCGGGCACCCGGACCACGACGAGGACGAGCGGGTCGCGCACCTGTACTCCCCGCTCGGCTCGGGGCTGCGCGAGGTCCCGCGCTGCGTGGCCGGCGACCTGTGCGCGCTGACGAAGCTCGGTTCGGCCGAGACCGGCGACACCCTGTCCGACCCGGGGAGCCCGCTGCTGCTGTCGCCGTGGCCGATGCCCGATCCGCTGCTGCCGGTCGCGGTCGTCGCGCGCACCCGCAGCGACGAGGACGCGTTGGCGCGGAACCTGAACCGGCTGGTCGCCGCCGATCCGAGCCTGCGGTTGCAGCGGGACGGCGAGACCCACCAGCTGGTGCTGTGGTGCACCGGCGAGGCGCACGCCGACGTCGTGCTGCAACGCCTCCGCGACGGCGGCGCGGAGATCGACACCGAGCCGCTGCGGGTACCGCTGCGCCAGACGTTCCGGCAGGCCGCGAAGGGTCACGGCAGCCACAAGAAGCAGTCCGGCGGGCACGGCCAGTTCGCGGTGTGCGACATCGAGGTGGAGCCCGCACCGCGCGGTTCCGGCATCGAGTTCGCCGACCGGGTGGTGGGCGGCGCGATCCCGAAGCAGTTCATCGCCAGCGTCGAGAAGGGCATCCGGGCGCAGGTGGAGCGCGGCCTGGAGGACGGCCTGCCGCTGGTGGACCTGAAGGTGACGCTGGTGGACGGCAAGGCGCACAGCGTCGACTCCTCGGACGCCGCCTTCCAGACCGCGGGCGCCCTGGCGCTGCGCGGCGCCGCCGAGCAGGCCGGGCTGGTCACGCTGGAACCGGTGGACGCGGTCGCGGTGTCCATCCCGGACGAGCACCTCGGCGTGATCCTCGGCGACCTGTCCAGCCGCCGCGGCAAGGTCGTCGGCACCGAACCGGAGGACACCGGCTGGACGGTGGTGCGCGCGCACGTCCCGGCCAGCGAACTCGCCCGCTATTCGATCAACCTGCGCTCGCTGAGCTCGGGCAGCGCCACCTTCACCCGCCACTTCGAGCGCTACGACCCGATGCCCACCTGACTCCCGGTTTCCCGGAACCGGTGGGACGGGCCGGTGGAGTCCGAGCCGGCTCCGCGGTCCCGGTTCAGCCGGCCGCGGGTTCCGGGTCGAGTTCGCCGTCGTCCTCGACCGGGGCCGGTTCGGTGCGGTCGGCGACCGGCTGGACGTTGAGCTGGGTCTGCGGGTTGCGGACGTAGGCCGCGGCCTGCTCCGGGGTGACGTGGTCGGCGATCAGGCCCCACGGGACCTTGCCGCCGGAGGACGGGTAGCGCATCCACACCGCGTACTCGTCGGCCTCGGTGATCGGGTGCGTGACCGGCGGGACCGGGTCGGCGGCGGACTCGGCTTCGGCCGCGTCGACGTCCCAGGCGGCAGTGTCCCGCAGGACCGCGACGGTCTCCGCCGGAACCGCGGAGGCCAGCGGGAACCAGTCGAACTGTCCGCTCGCCCAGGCCCGGATGCGGACGTCGTAGACCGCGTCGTCCGTCGAAGCCACCACGCCGCACCTCCGCTTGATCGAGCACTCGCGGCGAGCAGCCTAACCAGCGGCACCGACGGTTCCCGCACCCGCGTCGGCGGCCGTCACAGGCCCCGCACGAACGCCGCCCACGTCGAGCGCTCGAACAGCAGCGCCGGGCCGTGCGGGTCCTTCGAGTCCCGAACGCCGACGGCGGACCGAACCGAGGCCACTTCGACGCACTGCCCGCCGCCCTGACCGCTGCGGCTGCTCTTCCGCCACGCGGTCGCGCTCAAGGCGGCGACCTCGACGCAGTCCCCACCGTTCGGGCCGCTATAGCTGCTCTTGGCCCACGCAGCCGACTCCGGCTCGACCGCCCCGACCTCGATGCACTGCCCTCCGTTCGGGCCGCTGTAGCTGCTGCGCCGCCAAGCCGTGCCGCGCAGGCAGGTCGAGCTGGGAACGTGCCGACCGCATCTCATGCAGACCCCTCCGCCAGTTCGATCAGCAAAGCCCTTGAATCGTCCGGCGTCAGAGCGACCTCGCACAAGCATTCGAAGTCGTCCTGGAATCCCGCGACCTCGACCGGGTCCTCCAGGCACAGGCCTCCGCGCTGGCTCTCGACGTAGACGACTCCCGGGTCGTCCGCCCGCGGGAAGCCGAGCCAGCTGAAAGACCCGAGCTGGCCTCGGTGCGGGCCGGAGCTGAACGGCATCACCTGCAGCACCACCTGGGGATGCTCACCGGCCGCCACGAGATGGCGGAGCTGGTCGCGCATCACGCCCGGGCCACCGACCCAACGGTTCAGGACCGTCTGATCGATGATCCGTCCCACCAGCCCTTCTGCTTGGCGACCTCGGCCAGCCGGAGGTACCAGTCGATCCGCTCGGCCGGGACGCCGAGGAACGGGAGCATGATCTCCAGGTCCGGTGCGCTGATCGCGTTCCGCATGCTCTCCATGTGCGCGATCTTGCCTTGGCCGCAGCGGAGCCTGGCCGCGATGTCGCTCGCCCGCAACTGAGCCAGGCCCCACGCGGTCAAGCAGTTCCGCCAGACGGCGGGCTGTTCGTCGCCGGGGAGCTCGCTACGAGGAGCTCGTGCCCGCCTGAGCCGAGCGGGCGGCCGCGCGCAGGCGCTGCACGACGGTGAGCGCGGAGAGCGCCGCGAGCAGCCACACCGCCACGTCCAGCACGTACGGCACGCCGAGCCCGTGCAGCCCAGTGCCGACCAGCACGAGCACGAACCGCTCGGCCCGTTCGGCGAGACCGCCGTCGGCGCTGAGCCCGTTGGCCTCGGCGCGGGCCTTCACGTACGAGGTGACCTGCGCACCCACCAGGCACAGCAGCAGCCCGACGCCGAGCGGCCGGTCCCCGGCCACGACCAGCGCCCACCACACCAGCGCCCCGAACAGGGCGCCGTCGGCGATGCGGTCGCACCCGGCGTCGAGCACGCCGCCGAACGTGGAGGACCCGCCGCCCGCGCGGGCCATCGCCCCGTCGAGCACGTCGAACAGCAGGAACACGGTGACCACGACGGTGCCGGTGAACAGCTCGCCGCGGGGGAAGAACCACAGCGCGGAGGCGACGCTGGCGACCGTGCCGATGACGGTGACGGCGTTCGGTGTGAGCCCCGCCCGGACCAGCGCTGCGCCGATCGGGTGCGTCCAGCGGGAGATCGAAGCCCGCGCGAAGATGTTGAGCATCGCCTGTTCCGCCAGCCGCCTAGCGCACCGAATCCACGGTGCTCGTTCACCTGGCAGCGTATCCGTAGCCGAGGCGCTGATCGGACGGCAGGCGAGTCGCCACACCGCCGGTGAACCGCATCACACCCGGAATAGTTGAACGTTCAACACCGTTGCCCGGTCCAGCTGCCCGGTGCAGCAACCACCCGCACCACCGTTCAGGAGGACGCCACATGAGCACTGCCACCACGATCCCCGGTTACGTCGTCGGCACCTGGGACATCGACAGCGTGCACTCCGACATCGAGTTCACCCTGCGCCACCTGGGCGTCGGGCGCTCCCGCGGCCGCTTCGACGGCTTCAGCGGCGAGATCGTCACCGCCGAGAACCCGCTGGACTCCTCGGTGACCGCGGACATCGACCCGGCCACGATCAACACCGGCAACGGCGACCGCGACGCGCACGTGCGCAACAGCGACTTCCTCGACGTCGAGAAGTTCCCGAAGGCGGGCTTCCGCTCCACCGGCATCCGCCAGGACGGCAGCGACTACGTCATCGACGGCGAGTTCACCCTGCACGGCGTGACCAAGCCGGTGTCGCTGGCGGCCGAGCTCGGCGGCTTCACCGACAACGGCCAGGGCGGCACCCTGCTCGGCATCTCCGCCTCCACCACGATCAACCGCACCGACTTCGGCGTCGGCCCCGAGGGCGGCGCCATGCTGGGCGAGAAGGTCAAGATCACCCTGGAGATCGAGGCCAACCTCCGCGCCGAGTGATCACTCCCGAAGGCGGCGGAAGGCCGAGGACGCGGGGTGCGTCCTCGGCCTTCCTCCTGCTCGGACCGGCTCAGCGCCGTCGTTCCCCAGCCGGGAATCCACGGCGGCCGGGGACGGTTCACCACGCCTCCCGATCAATAAGGCTCGAACCGCCGTTCGACGGCGTCCTCCGGCATTCGCACGGCTGGAATACCGAGGTAATCGGCGATGCCCGGAACCTCATCGGGAAGGCCGCGGTTCGCACCGCCATCCCCTCGTAGCACGGCGGATTCGCCTTGGAGCGTCGTGCGGTCGCCCCGGAAGGTGTGCGGTCCGACGTGGCTCTCACCCGCAACGATCATGTACCGGCCACCCGCGTCCACCTGATCTGCTCGCACGGTGTTCGAGGCGAAGGTGTTCAGCATCGCCACCCGCTTGTGCGACGACCAGTCCGAGGCCACGTCCGGATCGGTGCCCTTGGACCTCTCCCTCTCAGCCAGGACCGTATCGATACCTCGAATCCGGATCCCTCCGATCCTCTTCACCCCGATCAACAACCGCAGCAGGGAGTCGTGGAGCCATCTGTCCTTGTACCGCTGGAGAAACGTGCCCAGACCACCGGTGGGGGTCGGCTCGGCGCCTTCCAGGTACTGGTCGATCAGCTCCTGATGTTCCGCGCGGAAGGATTCCAGGTAGATCACCCGCAGACCAGCGGATTTCGCCTCGCTGAGATTGCCGGCGAGGAATTCGAGGAACTTCTTGTCGTAGTGCGACTCACCGAGGACGAATCCATCCGCATCCGGATTCCGCAGGAGCGCTTCGAGGGCTTCGTCCGGCGATGAGTGATCCCGAGCGGCCACCGGGTTGGCAGCCGGATCAGCCCGGCCGGAACTCCACGCCTCGCGCACGGCCTCCTGCTGCAGCGCCGCGACCCGGTCGTCCTGCGCCGACCAGTGCTCGCCGGTCTCCGCTGATCTCCTCCCGTGGGCGGCGAGCGCGGCAGCACCGGTCAGCACGGAATCGATCGGACGAACACCGGGTTGCTTCACGAGCTCGGTCACGAGGTACGGGTACAGATCGCTGAGAACCCGGGGGTGGTGCGCGACCAGCACGCACCGGTCTCCGCGATCGAAGACCACCTTCGGATCCTCGAGGATTCCCGGACAGTTCCGCCCGACCGCAGTGATCATTTTTGCGAATTCGTCGTCAAGATCATCTCGGATCGGATCCTCTCGACCCGGCCCGCTGTCGGCTTGTTCACCTCTGAACCTCGGGGGGAACAGCTTCCAGGCTCTCCTCCTGCGCGGTTCGCGCGGCCGGGACGACTCCGGCTCCTCGGTCGACTCCGCCGCCTCGGACGGTTCCGGCGACCGGGGCCAGCCGACCACCAGAGAATTCCCCCGCGGCTGTTCCAGCACCCGATCCATGCCCCCGGCGGCTGCTCCTCCCACCTGGGCGACGCTTCCGGGTGCTGGTGCCGCACCTGCCGCGACCTGCTCACCGGTCTCCGCGCTGTGCGAGGAACCGGTCTGCCGTTGGACCGCGGTGACCGCTTCGGGCCGCGAGCCGAGCGCCTGCGTCACCGCGGCGTTGCCCGCCAGCCGCTGCATGTCCAGCAGCTCGGAAGCCGAACGCGGCTGCACTGGTGCCACCCGTCGCACCGCGGCATCCGCCGACCCGCGCGGCGCCCGAGCGATCCGGTGCTCGGGCGGGTGTTCGCGGTGCTCCATTCCGCCTCCTGAGGCCGCGTACGACGACCACTGTCGCGAACGCGGCCGCACCGCGGGCAGGTGCGGACAGTACGGGCACCGGGCAGCACACTTGCGCGAAAGGGCAGCGAGGCACCCGTCCGGGAACGAAGGAATTCAGCCCGGCCATGCCTCCGCGAGGAGGCGGCGGGTGTCGCCGAGGAGCTGGGGCAGCACCTTCGTGTGGCCGATGACCGGCATGAAGTTCGCGTCCCCGCCCCAGCGCGGCACCACGTGCTGGTGCAGGTGCGCGGCGATGCCCGCGCCCGCCACCGGCCCCTGGTTGAGGCCGATGTTGAACCCGTGCGGCGCCGACACCTGGCGGATCACCCGCATCGCGCGCTTGGTGAACGCCGCGACCGCCGTCGTCTCCTCGTCGGTGAGCTCCGTGTAGTCGGCGACGTGCCGGTACGGCAGCACCATCAGGTGCCCCGGGTTGTACGGGTACAGGTTGAGGATCGCGAAGACCAGCTCGTCGCGGGCCACGATCAGCGTGTCCTCGTCCGGCAGGCCCGACTCCAGCAACCGGCAGAACGGGCAGCCCTCGCTGGCCTCGCCCTCCGGCTTGTTCTCGCCCTGGATGTAGGCCATCCGGTGCGGGGTCCACAGCCGTTGCAGCGCGTCCGGCACGCCGGTGCCGCGCTGCTCCGAGAACTGGACCCCGCTGTCGTCGGAGGTCACGCCGACTCCGCCCCGGCCGCCAGCTCCCGCTGGAAGACCTCCGCGGTCGGCGAGGTGTTCTCGCGGCGCTCCACCCAGCGGCCGATCGCGGCCACCGCCTCCGCCACCGGCACCCCGTTGATCTGGGTGCCGTCGCGGAACCGGAACGACACCGCGCCGGCCTCCACGTCCTTGCCGCCGGCCAGCAGCAGGAACGGCACCTTCTGCGTGGTGTGGTTGCGGATCTTCTTCTGCATCCGGTCGTCGCCGTGGTCGACCTCGGCGCGAATCCCCCCGGCGCGCAACGACTTCACCACGTCGACGAGGTGGTCGGCGTGCTCGTCAGCGATCGGGATGCCCACCACCTGCACCGGGGACAGCCACGCCGGGAACGCGCCCGCGTAGTGCTCGGTGAGCACGCCGAAGAACCGCTCGATCGACCCGAACAGCGCCCGGTGGATCTTGATGGGCCGCTGCTTGGCGCCGTCCTTGCCGGTGTACTCCAGGTCGAACCGCTCCGGCAGGTGGTAGTCCACCTGGATCGTCGACATCTGCCAGCTGCGGCCCAGCGCGTCCTTCGCCTGCACCGAGATCTTCGGGCCGTAGAACGCGGCGCCGCCCGGGTCCGGCACCAGCTCCAGGCCGGAGGACTCGGCGGCCTCGCGCAGCGCCTCGGTGGCCACCCGCCAGCTCTCGTCGTCGCCGACGTACTTCTCGTCGTTGCGGGTGGACAGCTCCAGGTAGAAGTCCTCCAGGCCGTAGTCGCGCAGCAGGTCCAGCACGAACGACAGCAGCGACTTCAGCTCGTCCTGCAGCTGCTCCGGCATGCAGTAGATGTGCGCGTCGTCCTGGGTCATGCCGCGCACCCGGGTCAGGCCGTGCACCACGCCGGACTTCTCGTAGCGGTACACCGAGCCGAACTCGAACAGCCGCAGCGGCAGCTCCCGGTAGGAACGCCCGCGGGACCGGAAGATCAGGTTGTGGAACGGGCAGTTCATCGGCTTCAGGTAGTAGTCCTGGCCCGCCTTGCGCAGCACGCCGTTCTCGTCGCGCTCCTCGTCGAGGTGCATCGCCGGGAACATGCCGTCCTTGTACCAGTCGAGGTGCCCGGAGGTCTCGAACAAGGTGCCCTTGGTGATGTGCGGGGTGTTCACGAACTCGTAGTCCGCGGCCTCGTGGCGGCGGCGCGAGTAGTCCTCCAGCTCGCGGCGGATGATGCCGCCCTTCGGGTGGAACACCGGCAGCCCGGAGCCGACCTCCTCCGGGAACGAGAACAGGTCCAGCTCGGCGCCGAGCCTGCGGTGGTCGCGGCGCTCCGCCTCGGCCAGCCACTCCAGGTGCTCGGCCAGCGCCTCCTTCGACTCCCACGCGGTGCCGTAGACGCGCTGCAGCTGCTGGTTGTTCTGGTCGCCGCGCCAGTAGGCGGCGGCCACCCGGGTCAGCTTGAACGCGGGGATGAACTTGGTGTGCGGCACGTGCGGGCCGCGGCACAGGTCGCCCCACACGACCTCGCCGTGGCGGTCGATGTTGTCGTAGACGGTCAGCTCACCGGCGCCGACCTCCATCACCTCGCTGGTGTCGACCTCGTCCGCGCCGGACTTCAGGTCGACCAGCTCCAGCTTGTACGGCTCGTTCGCCAGCTCCTCGCGGGCGGCCTCCACCGAGTCGAGGCGGCGGCGGGAGAACTTCTGCCCGGACTTGATGAGCTGCTTCATGCGCTTCTCCAGCGCCTGCAGGTCCTCCGGGGTGAACGGGCGGTCCACGTCGAAGTCGTAGTAGAAGCCGTCCTTGACGGGCGGGCCGATGCCCAGCTTCGCGTCCGGGAACTGCTGCTGCACGGCCTGCGCCAGCAGGTGCGCGGCCGAGTGGCGGATGACGCTGCGCCCGGCCTCGGTGTCGGCGGCGACCGGTTCGACCTCCACGTCGGACTCCGGCGCCCACGCCAGGTCGCGCAGCTCGCCCTCCTCGTCGCGGACCACGACGATCGCCTGCGGGCCCTGGCCGGGCAGACCGGCTTCGGCGACGGCGGCGGCAGCGGTAGTGCCCGCCGGCACCTTCACCCTGGTGACCTGCTGGGCTTCGGGCGGCTGAACGGACACGATGACTCCTCGTGAAGGGCGGTCGCCGAGGAGGCGACCCGCGGATGAAACCGGCTGGTACTTGCCCCTTCGATGCTATCGGCCGCCCGCCACCCGATTTCCGCCCCTGCCCGGCGCGGACGGGTTCAGCCGAGATCACCTTCCGCGATCATCGCCTCGATCTCCATCGCGGAGGCGAGGCCGCCCGCGCACGGCCCGATCACGCCCTGCACGCCGAGCTTGCGCAACCGGTTCGCCTGCTCGATGGTGCGCACCCCGCTGCCGACGACGGCCAAGCCCAGCAGCTGGGCCGAACCGACCAGGCTGGACACCAGGTGCTCGTCCAGCGGGTCCGCCCCGTCCGGCGCGGCGAACGAGTCCAGGTAGCCGCCGGTGAGCCGCACCGCGCACAGCGGCAGCCCGCGCAGCCGCGCCACCTCGCGGTGGTCGTGACCGAAGTCGTGCACGCCCAGCGTCAGGCCCATCTCGGCGAAGATCTCCAACGCGTCGATCGGATCGCCGTACTGGTCGAACAGCGCCGCCTCCGGCACCCCGATGACCAGCTTGCTGGCCGGCAGCCCGCTGTCGGCGAGGATGCGGCGCATGTCGCCGACCAGCTCCGGGTCCCGCAGCTGCCGCGCCGACAGGTCCACGGCCGCCACCGGCCCCCGGTCGCCGAACCGCTCCTGCCAGTGCACGGCGTGCGCGCACACCTGCTCCAGCATCCAGGTGCCGAGCCGGGTGATCAGGCCGGTCTCCTCGGCCAGGCCGAGGAAGTCCTCCGCGTCGAGCTCGCCGAACTCCGGGTGGTCCCAGCGCAGGTGCGCCCGCACCCCGACCAGCGAGGCGTCGTCCCACCACAGCACCGGCTCGTACTCCACGTACAGCTCGTGCTCGTGCAGCGCGCTGGGCATCGCCGCCGACAGGTGGAAGCGCTCCTTGGCCGCCGCGTTGTGCTCCGGGTCGAACAGCGCCCATTGCGCCCGGCCCTCGTTCTTGGCGCGGTACAGGGTGATGTCGGCGTCCTGCAGCAGCTCGTCCGGCCCGGTGGCGGCGACCGCGGTCTCCACCACGCCGACGCTGGCGGAGGCGGTGAGCAGGTGGCCGCACACCGACACCGGGCGGGTCACCTCCGAGAGCATGTGCTCGACGATCTCCACCAGCCGCGCCGCGCCCTGCGAGTCGGGGACGAGCACCACGAACTCGTCGCCGCCCATCCGCGCCGCCAGCCCCGACTCCAGGGTGGCCAGCGCGTTGAGCCGTTGCGCCATCGCGCGCAGCAGCTCGTCCCCGACCGGGTGCCCGAGGCTGTCGTTGATCGCCTTGAACCCGTCCAGGTCGAAGTAGCACAAGCCGACCCGGCGGCCCGGGTACGCCGGTTCCAGCGCCGCGTCCAAGGTGGTCTTGAGCAGGGTTCGGTTCGCCAGCCCGGTCAGCGGGTCGTGGGTGGCCTGCCTGCGGAACTGCTCCTGGAGCATGTGCCGGTGGGTGATGTCCTCGTAGAGCAGCACCTGGTAGTCCGGCGCGCCGTGCGAGTCGCGCACCAGCGAGGCCGAGACCTGCGTCCAGATGTGCGCGCCGTCGGCGCCGCTGAGCCGCGTCTCGGACTGGAACCGGTCCACCTCGCCCACCGAGAGCGATTCGACGTTCTCCACCAGGTCGTCCACCCAGTCCGGGTCGGCGAGGTCGAAGACGCTGCGGCCCACCAGGTCCTGGCAGACCGGTTCGAAGATGCCCTCCATCGGGGAGTTGACCTCCTCGATGATGCCGTCGAGCGTGACGATCGCGATGCCCAGCGCGGAGGAGGTGAACACCGCGCGGAACGAGGCCTCGCTGGCGCGCAGCGCCTCCTCGGCGGCGTCCCTGGCCTGCAGCACGGCGCGCTTGATGACCTCCTGCTCGTCGAGGGTCTGCTCGCGCAGCTGCCCCGCGTAGGCGGCGGCGACGGCGCCCAGCACCGGCACCAGGTCACCGCGCCCGAACCGCGCGGACCGCAGCTCCGGCAGCCCGGAGCCGAGCACCCGCAGCGTGCGGTCCAGCGCGGCGGGACCGGTGAAGTGGATGCGCACCAGCCGCGCGCCGAGCTCGGCGGCGGCCTCCAGCAGCCGGTCCGCGTCGCCCGCGGCGTCCAGCAGCACGTCGAGCCGCTCCAGCAGGAAGTCCTCGATGTCGGCGCGCGCCATCGGTACGTAGCTGGTGCGGATGATCTCGCGGGTCCAGCGGCGGACCAGCGCGGCCCGTTCCGCCCCGGGGCCGTCGCCGGGCCCCTCGGAAGACTCCGTCATGACCCGGCACCGCCGATTCGGCCGCGGATTCCGCCATTTCCGAGGATTTCGGGACGACTGTTCGCGCATGGGCATATTCCCCGGAGGAATGAGGGCGGGATACCACCCCGGGCGCGGCGGGGGCGAGGCCCGCAACGGCCCGCGGGGCGCTCCGCGGGGTGGTGCTCGACGCGGTCGGCGGACCGCCGGGCGACGGCTCCCGGAGCGGGCCGGGACCGACGCCGCGCGGCGCGTTCTTCGAGGTGAACACCATCAGGCAGCCGTTCCGGCCGCTGGTGCATCGTTGCCTCCCGAGTGCCGGTGTCCACGATGGTCGACCCGACTAAAGTCGGTACTCTACAAGATCTTTTGAAGGTACAGGCACCAACGCCGAACGTGATCGTACTGTGACGGTCCGCGCCCGGTCATCCATCGATTTCGGGGACGCCACCCGGTCGAGCGAGAAGCGCTATGAGGCTTCTCACCGTCCGCATTCCGGGATTTCCGGTAAGGGGAACCTAAGCTGGAGGGTGGTCGGATCGCGCCGCGCGCGACGGGCACCCTAGAACGGAACGCCCGGCACCCGCCGCGGCACATCCACGACGGCCCGGGCCCACCCCCGGCGCCACCTTTGAAGTCGAGCAGGAGGACACGCATGACCCGCCCACTGCGAGTTGCGATCGTCGGGGCCGGCCCCGCCGGCGTGTACGCCGCGGACATCCTGACGAAATCCGAGACGCCAGTGGACATCGACCTGCTCGACCGGATGCCCGCCCCCTACGGGCTCATCCGCTACGGCGTCGCTCCCGACCACCCGCGCATCAAGGGCATCGTGAACGCGCTGCGGCGCATCATGGAGAAGCCGGAGATCCGCTTCCTCGGCGGCGTGAACTACGGCGAGGACATCAAGCTCGAACAGCTCCGGCACCACTACGACGCGGTGATCTTCTCCACCGGCGCCGACAAGGACCGGGCGCTGGACATCCCCGGCATCGACCTGGCGCACAGCCACGGCGCCGCCGACTTCGTCTACTGGTACGACGGCTACCCGGAGGCGACCCGCGACTGGACCTTGGACGCCAAGGAGGTCGCGGTCGTCGGTGCGGGCAACGTGGCGCTGGACGTGGCGCGGGTGCTCGCGAAGCAGGCCGACGACCTGCTCAGCACCGAGATCCCGGACAACGTCTACCAGGGCCTGAAGGACTCGCAGGTCACCGACGTGCACCTGTTCGCCCGCCGCGGTCCCGCGCAGGCCAAGTTCACGCCGCTGGAGCTGCGCGAGCTCGACCACCAGCCGGGCGTGGAGCTCATCGTGCACCCGGAGGGCTTCGAGCTCGACGAGGCCAGCGAAGAGGCCATCCGCAGCAACAACCAGGTCAAGACGATCGTCAAGACCTTCCAGGACTGGGCGCTGCGGGACCCGAAGAACGACACCCCGCGCCGGCTGCACTTCCACTTCCTGCGCGCGCCGGTCGAGGTGCAGGGCACCGACCGCGTCGAGGGCCTGCGCACCGAGATCATGGAGCTCACCGGCGACGGGAACGTGCGCGGCACCGGCGAGTTCGAGACGACCCCGGTGCAGGCGATCTACCGCGCCGTCGGCTACCTGAGCTCCCCGGTGCCGGACATCCCGTTCGACCACGGCACCGGCACGGTCCCCAACGACGGCGGTCGCGTGCTCGACCTCGACGGCGAGCACATCACCGGCGTTTACACCACCGGCTGGATCAAGCGCGGGCCCGTCGGCCTCATCGGCCACACCAAGGGCGACGCGCTGGAGACCATCGGCAACCTGCTGGACGACCTGGACTCGATGCCGACCGCCGAGGAGCCGGACCGCGAGAGCGTGCTGCGGCTGCTGGACGACAACGGCGTCCGCTACACCACCTGGGACGGCTGGAACCTGCTCGACGCGCACGAGCAGGCGCTCGGCGAGGCCCAGGGCCGCGAGCGCATCAAGGTCGTCGAACGCGACGACATGATCAACATCTCCCGCTCGGAGAGCTGATCCCACAACCCGAACGGGGCGCCGGAGTTCCGGCGCCCCGTTCCGCGTTCAGGGGGTGTAGTCCGGGAAGAACTCGGTGACCTTGCAAGTGTCGCAGTGTCCGAGTGCTTTGCTCCACTGGGATGATCGAGGCCAATCGTCCGGCAGAGCATTCCGCACTCGAACCTTTCGCTTGGCATGCCCGAAGCGACTCGCGATGGAGCTCAACAGCTCTTGATATTCTTTGATCTTCGCCGCCCGCGGGTACACATGGTTCGCGTGGCTCGCGTCGTTCAGCATGTATTGACCGCGCGTTGCCACCGCCTTCTCGACCTCACCGATGAAATCACCGGCATCCCCGTGCCGAGGCTCACCGCATCTCTGATGCATTGTTCGAATGTTGTAGAGATGCTCCTCAAGATCGCCGCAGGAGCCGAGAATTCCACCCTTCTCCTTCTTGCTCCTTTCCAAGGCCGGGAGGTACTTCAACCCGTTCGGCCCCAGGACCTCGAACAGGTCACAGACCACCGCTTCCAAAGTCTGCCTAGCCAGGTTGCCGGCCGCACTGCGCAACCAGAACTGGTCATCCGCATCCGGATGTTCCACGAACAGGCGTTGGAGCCGATCGGCGTAGTCCTGCGTCGACCGGGGCTTGAACCGGGACCGCGGGGCGGAACCGGACTGCCGGTCCAACTCGATGTACCACTGCGCGACGCAGGGAATCCGATGACCGTGGTGCTGCCACAACAACCGGACCAGCCGGTGATCGTGGGTCAACACGACCACTTGTCGCCCCTTCCCCGACTCGGGCTCCAGCAAGCTGCCGATACCGTCCTTCGCGAACTTCTCCACCGTCCCGATGTCGAGCATGTCCGTCGGATCGTCGATGATCAGCGGGCCTCCTGGATTCTCGCGCTCCAGCGCGGCGAGATGGACGGCCAGGCCCAGCATGTCCAGCTGCGAATCCGAGAGACGCCCGAGCGCGGGGATCTTCCCGCCACTCACGTCCACTTTCAGGCTCGGCCTCACCGTCGATGACGCGACCTCCAGCCGGACAAGAGGCGTCAAGTCCGGAGCGAGCCGCTGCATCCACGAGTCGATCGCGTCCTGCAATTCTGCAATCTTCGCCGACAGAACCTCCCCGCGCCGTTCCTTGATGCGTGTGGCCGCGGCCGTCACCGCCTTCGCCACGGCGTCGTTACTACGCTGCCCGTAGACGGCGTCCGCTACCTCGTGAGCGTTTTCCAGAACCCATTTCACGTTCGCCGACTCGCCGGACTCCAAGCTGTGTAGCGCGGCCAGCCGCAAGGACTCTGCCGTGCGGGCTCGCCCTACCACGTCCTCCCTGGCATTCGCGAGTTCTCGTAACGTCACGACGACCGAGCTCAAGACCACATCGGACAGAGAATGTTCGGCCTTGCGCACCGAGTCCAGCAACCTGTCAACCAGCGCTTTCCACCTGGCCGCATCGCCCGTCAGCTGCCCGTAGGCGGTTCGGAACTCCGGCCGTCGTCGCAGAACAGCCGCAGTGCGTCCTCGTCCCAGTGCGGCAGGTTCCATTCGAGTCGGCAGTCCGCGATCGTCCGGAGGGCGCCGCGGACAGCGACGAGGAGACGCTCCGTTTCCTCCCGGTCCAGTCGTTCCTGGCGCGAAGTCGCGAGGGCGCTCGAAATAGCGTCGAGACGCGCCGATGACACGGTCCCGTCCGCACAAGCCGGACACGTCTCGTCCGACACCGCCACGGCCTTGAATGCTTCAAGGAGACGCATCATCGAGCCCTCTGCGTCTCCCCCCGAGCGCCGGTCAAGCCGCTCCCTGCCACGAAGCGGTTCGACAGCCGCCACGAGTTCACCCGGATCCGGCACGACCGGAGGTGGCGCCACGACAGCGCGCCAGGCGACGTCGAGCTCGGGCCGTTCAGCCGCGATACCGCGATCACCAGTCGAAGATTCGAAGCGTTCCCTCGCCTCGCACTCAACCCGCTTGGTGATCTCGTCCCGCGTCATGCTCTGAACATCGTGCTCCGACAGGAAGGACCGGACCGCTTCGCGCAGCCGCTCCGAACCAGGCACCTGCGTGTTTTCCATCGCCCGCGCGTGCTCAGTCAACGCATCCTGCGCCGCGTCCCACTTCTCCGAAAGTTCGTGCAGCCCCAACGCGTGGACGAGCCTTTCGGCGCGGTCCACCCCTTTGGCGTTCAAGATCTCACGCAACCGGCGGCGGGCGAGCAAGTGCACAGGAGGTTTCTCGACAGCCCCGTTCTGCCAGTCACCGTCCCAGTTCGAGCTCCGGACAGAGCCGTTCTCCACCCAGTCGATCAACACGCGCGGTTCGATACCAGCGGATTTCCCCTGCACGCTCGAATGCAATACGTACCGTTGATCCTTGATCTCGGACGCGGATGCCCCGGCCTGCGCAGCCCGGGTCGTCTTCCCGCTGGTGAACAGCTCGACCGCGTCGACGAGGCTGGTCTTGCCGGTGCCGTTCTCGGCGTAGACGATCGTGAGGCCGCGGGAGAGTTCGAGTTCCTGCTCCTCGCCGAAGGAGCGGATTCCTTGCACGCGAATGGATTCGATGTGCCCGTCGAACGGCAGTTCCGGCTCCGAGGCGGGGGTGGCCGTGAGCTCGTCAACGATCTCCTTCGCCACCGTCCCGGGCGGCTCGGACAACTCCTCGAGCCGCTCCTCGAGCCGTTCCTCGATCCGCCGGATGATCTCGCGCCCCAGGTCTTCTTCCACGGACACCGCACCTCGTTCCAGCATTCGACACACTGACTGCGACAAATGCGAACACTACTGGTGCCGACGGCCTAGGTTTTCATTTCCCCATTCAGCCGAATGAAAGGAATATGCCGACGCAGACCGTGCCCGGATCGGCGGAACGGATTGCTCCGTCAGCGGCGCCGGTACGTCGAGAGGGTGATGGAGGCGGTGACCGGGAACGGGGTCGGGAGCTCGGCGATGCGGGCCGGGAGGGTGTCGGCGGTGTGCCAGGCGTTGGGTCCCATGCCGACGAGGGTGGCGAGCTCGGCCGGGCCCAGGTGCAGCGGGAACTCGCGGGTGGTGGTGGCGATCGGGTCGAAGTGGGTGGCGAGCTGCTCGGCGAGCCGCTGCGGTTTCCGCTCGTCCACGCTGAGCAGGCCCAGCACCGAGACGAGTTCGCCCAGGTGACCGGAGTTCGGGGTGACCACCAGCAGGTGCCCGCCGGGGCGCAGCACGCGGTGCGTCTCGGCGGGGTTGCGCGGGGCGAACGCGTTGAGCACCGAGCCGAGGGCGGCGTCGCGCAGCGGCAGTCCCTGCCAGGCGTCGGCGAGTACCGCGGACGCGCGCGGGTGCGCCTTCGCGGCGCGGCGGGAGGCGAACTTGGAGACGTCCAGCGCCACGCCGACCTCGCCGGGGACCCGGTCCAGCACCCGCGCCAGGTAGTGCCCGGTGCCCGCGCCCAGGTCCAGCAGCGGTCCACCGGTGTGGACTTCGGCCGCCGCGTCGGCCAGGGCCGTGGAGATCGGGTCGTAGTGGCCCGCGGCGAGGAAGTCGGCGCGGGCCGCGATCATCGGGGCGGTGTCGCCCGGCGCGGGGGCGCCCCGGCCGCCCAGCAGGCTCACGTAGCCCTGCTTGGCCAGGTCGAAGGAGTGGTTCGCGGCGCAGCGCAGCGCAGCACCATCCGGTTCCAGGCCCGCCCCGCAGTGCGGGCACGCCAACAGGCGCGCGACTTCGTCCAGCACTCGTTTCCCGCCTCCCCGACGCGGAATTCTAGGCGGCGCGCCGGGGCGCGATGACCGGGCCGCTCCCCCGCCGGCCGGCGCTCGGGTGCCGGGCCGCCGCGGTCCGGGGGCGGAGTAGGTTCCTCGGGACCGGGGAGGTGGGTGGGATGGGCGACGGCCTGCGTTGCGTCCGGCTCGACGACGGGTTCAGCTGCTACGTGCCGGAGAACTCGTCCGGCAGCACCGACGAGATCGGCTTCATCCACGCCGAGATCTTCCGCGACGAGTGCTACCTGCGCGGAGGCGTGGCGCTGCCCACCGACGCGGTGGTCGTCGACGTCGGTGCCAACGTCGGGCTGTTCAGCCTGTTCGTGAAGCGGCGGTGCCCCGCCGCCCGGATCCTCGCGCTGGAGCCGATGCCGGAGACGTTCCGCGCGCTGCGGGCGAACCTCGCGGGCGTCGACGGGGTGCGGGCGGTGCGGCAGGCCGTGGGCGCCGGTGCCGAGGACGCGGTCGCGTTCACCTACTTCCCGGACCTGCCGGGCAATTCGACCCGCTACCCGGGTACCAAGGAACTCGCCCGGCAGCACCCCACCGCGGGTGCCCTGCTGGCGGACGCCCGCGAGGTGGTGCTGCCGGTCCGGCGGCTGTCCGAGGTGCTCGCCGAAGCCGGCCTGCCGGAGCGCATCGACCTGCTCAAGATCGACGTGGAGGGTGCCGAGGCCGACGTGCTCGCGGGGATCGACGACCGGGACTGGCCGCGGGTGCGGCAGGTCGTCGCCGAGGTGCAGGGGCATCGCGGCGAGGCCGAAGCCGTGCTGGAACTGCTGCGGGGCAAGGGTTTCAGCGCGGACGCGGGCGCCACCGAGGACGAGCTCGACGACCTCGGCACCCGCCTGATCACCGCCCGGCGACCGCCGTGCGCGTAGTCCTGACCTGCCTGCCGTTCCGCTCGCACCTGGTGCCGCTGCTGGCGCCGTGCGCGCACGCGCTGCGCCGCGCCGGGCACCGGGTGGCGGTGGCCTGCGCCGCCGGGATGGCGGACGTCGTCGCCGAGTGCGGGCTGGAGCACCTGCCGCTGCCGCGGGTGCGGACCCTCGACGCGCTGCTGCGCGATCCGGCGGTGTCCGGCAGCCCCGGCATGCCCGAGCACGCCGAGGCCACCGGTTCCGACCGGACCACCGTCGAAGCCCGCCGGGCTCCCGGCCCGCTGACCAGGGCGTTCGCCGGTCCGCTCGCCGGGGTGCTCGCCGACGACCTGATCGGGGCCGCGGCCCGCTGGCAACCGGACCTGGTCGTGCGGGAGTGCAACGAGTTCGGCGGCTACCTCGCGGCGGAACGGCTCGGGCTGCCGCACGCCGTGCTCGACATCGCCCCGCACAGCGCGCTGAACCTGCCGTTCGTGCGCGGTGCCGTCGACGAGCAGCGGGTGCGGCTCGGCCTGGACCCGGTGGACGACGTGCGGCACTCGTACCGGACGCTGGTCGCCGGGGTCGTCCCGCAGGAGTGGTACCCCCCGGAACTGCGCACCGCTCGCACCTACCGGCCGGTGCCCGTGGCGGGCGCCGACCGGCTGCCCGCCGAGTTCGCCGACCTGCCCGGGGACCGGCCGCTGGTGCTGGCCGGGTTCGGCACGCTGGCGCCGGTGCTGATCCCGGAACTCGCGGCCGTGCAAGGGCTGCTGGTCGAGGCGCTGGGCCGGGTGCGCTGCACGGCGGTCGTGGCGCTCGGCAGCGACCCGCGGGAGTGGCGCGGGCCGCGGCCGGGCAACGTGCGGCTCGTCGAGCGCACCCCGCAGCGGGCGCTGCTGCACCGCGCGGACCTGTTCGTCTCGCACGGCGGGTTCGGCGGCGTGTTCGAGTCGCTGCTGACGGGGACCCCGGTGGTGGCGCTGCCGCTGTTCTCCGACCAGCCGGACAACGCGCGCCGCACCGCCGAACTGGGGCTCGGCGCCGAAGTGGACCTCGGGACGACGAGCCCGGCGGCGCTGGCGCGGGTGTGCGCCGAGGTGCTGGGCGACCGCGCGGTGCGGGACCGGGTGGAGCGGATGTCCCGGTCGCTGCGCGCGGCCCCGGACCTCGACGCGCTCGCCGCGGACCTCGTCGCCCACGCTCGCTGACCGGCGGGGCCCGCATTCGGCCGCGGCCACGTGGGCACCCCAAGTGGGAGGAGGGAGCGCGATGGGTTCCTGGTTCTGGGCGCCGGAGTACGCGCAGGCGCGGGAGGTGTGCACCCGACTGGTCGGCCTGGCGTACCTGCTGGGCTTCGCGGCTGCGGTGCACCAGTTCCGCCCGCTGGCCGGGGAGCACGGGCTCACCCCGGCACCGCGGTTCCTGCGCGCGGTGGGGTTCCGGCGCAGCCCGAGCCTGTTCCACCTGCACTACTCGGACCGCGCGTTCGGCGCGGTCGCCTGGACCGGGGTGCTGCTGGGCCTGGCGGCGGTGCTCGGCGTGGTGGCGGCGCTGCCGCTGTGGGCGTGGATGCTGGGGTGGCTGGTGCTGTGGGCGCTGTACCTGTCGATCGTGAACATCGGTCAGGTCTGGTACGGCTTCGGCTGGGAGTCGCTGCTGCTCGAAGCGGGCTTCCTGGTGATCTTCCTGGGCCCGGCGCACACCGCTCCCCCGGCGCCGGTGCTGTGGCTGCTGTGCTGGCTGCTGTTCCGCGTGGAGTTCGGCGCCGGGCTGATCAAGCTGCGCGGCGACTCCTGTTGGCGCGACCTGACGGCGCTGCACCACCACCACGAGACGCAGCCGATGCCGGGTCCGCTCAGCCGGTTCTTCCACCGGCTCCCCGGGCCGCTGCACGAGGCCGAAGTGCTGGCGAACCACGGGACGCAGCTGGTGGTGCCGTTCGCGCTGTTCGCGCCGCAGCCGATCGCGGACGTGGCGGCGGTGCTCGTCGTGCTCACCCAGTGCTGGCTGCTGCTGAGCGGCAACTTCGCCTGGCTGAACCTGGTCACGATCGCGCTGGCGTGCTCGGCGATGGACGACCGGCTGCTGCGGTTCCCCGCCCCGGAGATGCGGGATTCCCCGCTGTGGCACCAAGTCCTCGTGCTCGCGCTGGCGGCGGGGATGCTGGTGATCGCCCGCCACCCGGTGCGCAACATGCTCGGCCGCCACCAGGTGATGAACCGCAGCTTCAACCGGCTGCACCTGGGCGGCACGTACGGCGCGTTCGGTTCGGTGACTCGCACCCGCTACGAGGTCGTCGTCGAGGGAACTCCCGACCGCAGCGGGGGATCCGGCTGGCGCGAGTACGAGTTCCCCGGCAAACCGGGAGATCCGCGCCGCCGCCCGCCGCAGGTGGCGCCGTACCACCTGCGGCTGGGCTGGCTGCTCTGGTTCGTGGCGATCTCGCCGGGCTACGGCCGCGGCTGGATGCCCGCCCTGCTGCGCGGATTGCTGCGCGGCGACCGCGGGATCCGCCGCCTGCTGCGGCACGACCCGTTCCCGGACGAGCCGCCGGTGCTGGTCCGCGCGCGGCTGTACCGCTACCGCTTCGCGGACCGCGCCGAGCGCCGGGCGGGCCGCTGGTGGTCCCGCGAACCGGCGGGCGACCTGCTCCCGCCGATGTCGGCCGCGGACCTGCCCGGCTGACCGGTCACCAGGTGGGGCGCAGCGGCATGCCGGCGGCTCCGTCGTCGAGGCGGACGGCGAGCATCTGGTGCAGCTGGATGTTGTTCAGCTCGAAGCCCAGCCGCGAACCCGCCATGTACAGCCGCCAGATCCGCGCCCGCGCCGGACCGACCTCCCGCACCGCCTCGTCCCAGTGCGCCTCCAGGTTCGCGCACCAGTCCCGCAGCGTGAGCGCGTAGTGCTCGCGCAGGTTCTCGGTGTGCCGGACCTCGAACCCGTTGTCGTGCATCGCCGACATGAGCGTCCCGGGGCCTTCCAGCTCGCCGTCGGGGAACACGTAGCGGCCGATGAACTTGCCGGGCTTGGAGGCCCGGGTGCCGTCGGGCCGGGTGATGGAGTGGTTGAGGAACCGGCCGCCGGGCCGCAGCTTCGCGCGCATCGCGGAGAAGTAGGCGGGCAACTGCGCGAGTCCGATGTGCTCGGTCATGCCGATGGAGCTGATCGCGTCGAAGTCGGTCTCCGGCACGTCGCGGTAGTCCAGGTGCCGCACCTCGGCGAGGTCGGCGAGGCCGCGGTCCACGATGGCCTTCTGCGCCCACTGCGCCTGCTGCCGGGAGAGGGTGACGCCGATGGCCCGCACCCCGTAGTGCTCGGCCGCGTGCATCACCATGCCGCCCCAGCCGCAGCCGACGTCGAGCAGCCGCATGCCCTCCTGCAGCCCGAGCTTGCGCGCCACCAGGTCGTGCTTGCCGAACTGCGCCTGCTCCAGGGTGGCGTCGGCGTCCGGGTACACCGCGCAGGTGTAGGCCATCGACGGGCCCAGCACCCACTCGTAGAACCGGTTCGACACGTCGTAGTGGTAGGACACGGACTTGCTGTCCCGCAGCTTCGAGTGCCGCAGGCCGCCGCGCGGCCGGTACTCCTCCGGCGGCGGGCCGACCGGCCACCAGAACCGCTGCGCGCCGAGCCGGACCGCCAGGTCGAGCTTGGTGCGGGCGGGAACTTCCGCGATGGCGATCGACGGGAACCGGGACAGCGCCTCGTGCATGTCGCCGTGCACCTCCAGCGCCCCGGTGACGTAGGCCCTCGCGAGCCCCAGCTCGTCCGGGGAGGCCGCCAGGTGCGACAACGCCAGCGGAGAGCGGATCTCCACCGCGACGTCGGCTCCGGCCCGTCCCGCGCGGCTCCCGTCGTAGGCGCGGAACTCGACGTCGAGCCCGTCGCCCAGGATGCGCGGGAACACCTCTGCCCAACCCATGTTCGGTTCTCCTCCCTGCTGGCCCTACCGCTTGCCGACGCACTTCTCGTACAGGCCGGGAAGGCGGTCGTCCGGGTCGTAGCGCCGCTTCAACTTCTCGTAGGCGGGACGGTTGTAGAGCCGCCAGAACTCCTCCGGCTCGTAGAACGAGTCGGAGTACAGCGACTTGTGCCCGTCCAGTTCGCCGACCACGTCTTCGATGGCGCGGTTGTAGTAGCCCGGGGCGTCGCCCGGTTTGGTGTCCACTGCGGACCAGAAGCCCACGTTGACGTAGAGCTCCGCCGGATCCATCGGGTACAGCGACCAGCCCTGCGGGTCGCGCAGCCGGACCGGGCACAGCCAGACCGGTTCGATGCCGATCTCGCGGTGGAAGAACTCCAGGAACTCGGGCAGCCGGCGCACCGGGATCTCCACGTCCTGGATCACCGGTTCGCTGCCCGCGGCGCCGCGGGCGCGGGCGAGCCGGTCGGAGAACCCGGCGCGGCGGTCCCAGGCCACGATGCGCCGGTACACGTCGGAGCGGCGGTACTTGCGCGGCCACAGCGCGCGGACCGCGGGTCGCTGCACGCCGAACGCGCGGGAGCACCAGAACCAGTCGGTGTCCCAGCGCCACAGGTAGTCGTGGGTCGTCAGGTGGTCGGTCTGCTGCTCGCGCAGCGACCGGTAGTAGATGCGCCGGCCGGTGTAGTCGCTGGTGCCGGGCGCTTCGTCCACGTAGGTGCCGACGGTGAGGTACTGCTCGTCGGCGGCGAACACGGTGCCGTCGACGAAGTCGACGCGGTGGCCTTCGAACTCGCCGTCGCGGCAGATCTCCTCGATGGCGGCGGTGCACTCCTCGGCGGTGGAGAACCGGATGTGCCGCAGCCGCACGTAGGGCCGGGTGCGTTCGACCTCCACTTCGAGGCGCAGCGCGTAGCCGAGGGTGCCGTAGGAGTTCGGGAAGCCGCGGTAGAGGGCGGCGTGCTCGTTGTCCGGCCGAGCCACCACGACCTCGCCGGAGCCGGTGAGGATCTCCATCTCGCGCACCGATTCGTGCGGCAGCCCGCTGCGGAACGAGCTGGCCTCGATGCCGAGCCCGGCGACCGCGCCGCCGAGGGTGATCGTCTTGAGCTGCGGGATGACCAGCGGCATCCGGCCGGTGGGCAGGTGCGCGGCCACGACGGACTCGTAGGTGGCCATGCCCTGCACCTGCGCGGTGCCCGCGTCGGGGTCGACGGACAGGACGCGGTTCAGCTTGCCGACGTCGAGGCCGGTGGTGGTGCCGGGAGCGCGGAACCGGAACAGGTTGCTGGTGGGTTTCGCGAGCCGCACCTGCTGCCCGGGCGGGATCTTCGCGTACTGGTCGACCAAGGCGGCGACCTCGTCGGAGTGGTTCGCTGACACGGCTCCCGAGGTACCCGGATCGACTCCCATGGCTTCGACCCTATTGCTCCGGCGGGGACCCGGCATCCCACTTCTGCCAGCTCGTCGGCCTGCGAGCACCGGCACGTCCGGACAAATCGCCCATTTCCCGATCGGCCGGCCTGCGGCGGGCGGAACCCGATTCAGTTGCGTCACGCAACCGATTTCGCAGGTCACCCGACCAGGCGAGACCCGGCACCCCCGGCCCGCGGTAGTCGCCCGACCAGGCCCGTTGCGCCGATCGAGCGATCTCGATCACACCGGTCGCCGCGGCCGCCCGAACGGCCCAGCCCGTGCCCACCCGGCCACCGAGCGTGCGCCGGGCGGCGGACCCGCGCGGACGGGCCGCCCGCGGCGGGGTCAGCGGGCGCGGCGCAAGGCGTAGGCGCGCAGGCCGCGGAAGCTCTGCACCTTCGTCGGGCCGATCGACGTCAGCGAGTACGCCGGGTGCGCCCGCAGCGAGGTCGCCAGCTCCCGGTCCACCAGCGCCGACGCCGGCCGCGCCACCGAGGTGAGCCTGCTGGCGATGTTCACCGTGGACCCGTAGACGTCGCCGAACCGCGCCAGCACCGGGCCCTGCGCCAAGCCGATCCGCAGCGGCGGCAGCTTGCCGGAACCGGGAATCCGCTCGTTCAGCGTCAACGCGATCTCGGCGGCGTCGGCCGCGGTGTCGGTGACGAACAGGACCTCGTCGCCGACGGTCTTCACGATGCGGCCGCGGTTCTCCGCGACCACCGCCGTCGCGGTCTCCTCGAACTCGTCGATGAGCCTGCCCAGCTCGACCTCGCTGAAGTCGCGGATCAGGCGGGTGTAGCCGACCAGGTCGGCGAAGCCGATCACCTGGAGCCGCTCGTCGCCGTCCCCGACCTGCTCGGTCAGCTCGCGCGCCGCGGTCGCCGCGAGGTGCCTGCGCCACACGTAGCCCTGCAGGTCCTCCATCACCGGGGTGATCGCCTCGGCGAACTGCGCGGTCACGTCCAGGTCCTCGGCGAAGCGGTCGCCGAGCACCGAGCGGAAGATCGCCACCTGCCACTCGGCGAGCCGCGACATGGTCTGCGCCAGGGTGCGGGCGACCGCCGTCTCCAACTCCGCGGTGATCACGTCGGCGGAGACGAGCTGCACGAGCATGCGCACCGCCCGCACGTCCGCGTCGGTGAACACCACCTCGTGGTCCTCGACGTGGGCGAAGCCCATCGCCTGCCACAACCGCTCCGCGCGGGCGAGCTCCACGCCTGCCGCCTCGGCGACGGCCGCCTTGGTGTACTTCGGTTCGCCGCCCAGCAGCGCCTTCTCGACCTCGTGGCCCAGCGGGGATTCCGCTCGGCCGCGAGGCCCGTCCTCATCGCGAGGTCCGGACAACGAGCACATCACAATCCGCCCGGCGGGAGACCTCGGAAGGCACCGAGCCGAGCAATCGGCCTTTGAGCGTGTTCAAACCCCTGCTGCCCACCACGAGCAGATCCGCCGACACCTTGCCCGCGACCTCCACCAGCGACGTCACCGGCGCGCCCACGACCGCGACCGTCTCCACCTCGGTGGCGCCGGTCTGCGCGGCCAGGTCGGCGGCCTCCAGCAGCGTCTGCTCCGCCGGGGCCGAGCCGATCACCTGGAACGCCTCGCCGCCCAGCTCGTCCTGGGCCTGCTCGACCTCGCGCTCGCTGCTCGGGTAGTAGGCGCACACGATGACCAGTGTGGCCGACGTGTCGGCGGCCACCGCCGCCGCCTTCGTCACCGCTCGCAACGAGGGCGTCGACCCATCCGTTCCGACGACGACACTCCGGTAGCTGGACATCAGCCGATCACCCTCCATCGCGTGACGCGCGCGGCGCGCGGACGTGAACACTAACGACCGGGCGGCACGCGCGTCACGCCGTTCGGGCAAGACTTCCCCAGGAGCACGCGCGCGCTCGCGCGAACGCGTCGAATCGTGATCTCGATCGATCATCGTGTGGATCGACAACGGGCGGCCCGGAACGTCGTCGCGCCCCACAACCACCCGGGTGGTGCGGGGCGCGTACGTTTCCCGCCAACTTCGAAGATGATCAGGAGGACGCGATGGCGGAACCTGGGCTCAGCCCCGGCAAGGGGATCCTGCGGCGCAAACCCATCGACGCGATCAGCGAGGACGATGGCGAGTCCGGCGGGCTCCAGCGCACCCTCGGGTTGTGGCAGCTGACCGCGATCGGCGTCGGCGGCATCATCGGCGCGGGCATCTTCTCGCTCGCCGGGGCCGTCGCCCACGGCAAGGCCGGTCCCGCGGTGCTGGTCTCGTTCCTCATCGCGGGGATCGCCAGCGCCGCGGCGGCGTTCTCCTACGCCGAGTTCGCGGGGATGATCCCGAAAGCCGGTTCGGCCTACACCTACGGCTACGCGGTGCTCGGCGAGATCGTCGGCTGGCTCATCGGCTGGGACCTGCTGCTGGAGTACACCGCGATCGTGTCCGTGGTGGCCATCGGCATCTCCGGGTACTTCACCGAGCTGCTCGGGTTCCTGCACGTCGAGCTGCCGCTGTGGATGGTCGGCGCCCCGGGCACCGAGGGCGGGGACGCGCCACCCGGCAGCTACAAGATCAACCTGTTCGCGGTGCTGCTGTGCCTGCTCATCGCGTTCGTGCTCAACCAGGGCATGAAGAACGCCGCCCGGTTCGAGACCGCGCTGGTCTACCTCAAGGTCGGCGTCGTGCTGCTCGTCGTCATCGTCGGCGCGTTCCACATCAACGCGGGCAACTACACGCCGTTCTTCCCGTTCGGCATCGGCGGTGCCATCACCGGCGCGGCGACCGTGTTCTTCGCGGTGTTCGGCTACGACGCGATGTCCACCGCGGCGGAGGAGTCCAAGGACTCGCAGAAGCACATGCCGAAGGCGATCCTGTACTCGCTGATCATCTCGATGGTGCTGTACGTGCTGGCCTGCCTGGTGCTGACCGGCATGATCCCGTACCAGGAGATCAGCGAGGAAAGCGCGTTCGCCACCGCGTTCGCCGACGTGGGCCTGCCCGTGGTCGGTGCGATCATCGCCGTCGGCGCCATCCTCGGCATCCTCACCGTGCTGTTCACCTTCATGCTCGGCGCCACCCGCGTCGGGTTCGCCATGTCCCGCGACGGGCTGCTGCCGAAGTGGTTCTCCCGCACCCACCCGGTGCGGAAGGTGCCGTCCCGGTTCACCTGGCTCATCAGCATCGTCTCCGCCGTGTTCGCCGGGCTGCTGCCCATCGAGGAGGCCGCGGAGCTGACCAACATCGGCATCCTGCTGGCGTTCGTCGTGGTCTGCGCCGCGGTGATCGTGCTGCGCTACAAGCGGCCCGAGCTGCCGCGCGGGTTCCGCACGCCCGGCATGCCGGTGGTGCCGCTGATCGGCATCGTGTTCTCGCTGTGGCTGGTGACGTTCCTGGCGCCGGAGACGTGGCTGCGGTTCGGCGTCTGGTTCGCGATCGGGCTGGTGGTATATGCGGCGTACGGCTACCGCCACTCGAAGATGAACCAGCCTTCCGACGACTGACGGACGGTCTCCCCGCTTCTGCTGCGTCGTGGTGGGGTGGCGGAACCTCAGCCGCTTCCTCGCTGCGGGATCTTTTTCCCAAGTGGCTCCGCCACGAGGGAAAAAGCTGTCCTCTCGAGGAAGCGGCTGAGAACCCGCGGGTGGTCCGGTTGCGTGCTGGGTCGCCGCTCAGCGGCTTCGCCGCTGACAGGACAAAGCCACGAACCGCCGGGGAGGTTCGACGGTCGGCCGTCATCCCGACCTCCGGTGGGTGGTGAGTCGACGATCACCTGATCGGCCCCGGGTGCGGTGCAGTGCGTCACAGCGCGCCCGGGGGCCCGAGATCTAGGGTTGCCGGTGCCGTCGAGCTCGGCGGCACCGGTGCGGACCGGCCGAAGCAGCCGAGAGCCGGCCGGTCCTCAACGTCGAGGGGTGTGCGCCGTGACGCGAGTCCGCGAACTGAGCCCGTACGTCGAACTGCACCGCAAGCAGTGGCGGGAGCTCAGCGACTCGCTGCCGCTGCCCCTCACCCACTCCGAGCTGGAGGCGCTGCGCGGCCTCGGCGAACCCGTCGACCTCGACGAGGTCGCCGACGTCTACCTGCCGCTGTCCCGCCTGATCAACCTGCAGGTCGCCGCGCGGCAGCGGCTGCACGACAGCACCACCACGTTCCTCGGCGAGACCGCGCCGAAGGTGCCGTTCGTGATCGGCCTCGCCGGCAGCGTCGCCGTCGGCAAGTCCACCACCGCGCGCATCCTGCGGGCGCTGCTGGCGCGCTGGCCCGACCACCCGCAGGTCGACCTGGTCACCACCGACGGGTTCCTGCACTCCAAGGCCGAACTGGTCCGGCGCGGCATCATGCACCGCAAGGGCTTCCCGGAGAGCTACGACCGGCGGGCGCTGCTGCGCTTCGTCACCGAGGTCAAGTCCGGGGCCGAGTCGGTGACCGCGCCGGTGTACTCGCACCTCGCCTACGACATCCTGCCCGGGCACGAGCAGGTGGTGCGGCAGCCGGACATCCTCATCGTGGAAGGGCTCAACGTCCTGCAGCCCGGGCCGAGCCTCGCCGTGTCCGACCTGTTCGACTTCTCCATCTACGTGGACGCGCACACCGACCACATCGAGCGCTGGTACACCGACCGGTTCCTGGCGCTGCGCGGCACCGCGTTCGCCGACCCCGAGTCGCACTTCCACCACTTCGCCGGCCTCTCCGACGAGGACGCGCGGGCCGAGGCGCACCACCTGTGGCACACCATCAACCGGCCCAACCTGGTGGACAACATCCTGCCGACCCGGCCGCGCGCCACCCTGGTGCTGCGCAAGGACGGCGACCACGCCATCAACCGGGTGCGGCTGCGCAAGCTCTGATCAACGGCCCTGCCTGCGGTGCAGGAGCAGGTGCAGCTGCGTCGTCAGGCGTTCGGCGGGGTCCGCGAGGTCGATGCCGGTGATCTCGCCCGCGCGGCGGATGCGGTGCCGCAGCGTGTTCGGGTGCACGTGCAGCGCGGCGCTCGCGGACCGCACGTCGCCGAAGTGCTCCAGGTACGCCAGCACCGACCGCGCCAGCGCCCCCGAGTGCTCGGCGTCGTGGGCGAACAGCGCGTCCAGCCGCGGGTCGCGGAACCGCTCGTTGCCGCCGAGCACCGTCAGCAGCTCGCTGAGCACCACGCGGGAGCGCACGTCGGCGATGGTGGCGATCGGCGCGTCCAGGTCGTGGCCCATCGCGTCCAGCACCCGGTCCGCCTCGGCGCGCGAGTGCGGCACCTCGTCCAGCCCGGCCACCACCGAACCCACCCCGGCCTGCACCGCGGCCCGCAGCTGCTGCCCGGCGGCGGCCGCGATCTCCCTGGTCATGCCGAGCACCCCGGGCAGCGCGTGCACCGGCAGGTCCGGCAGCAGCACGTACACCCGCGAGCCGAGCGTCGTCACCAGCGCGCTGCGCCGGTAGGCGGCGGCGTGCACCGAGATCAACCCGGTCATCTCGGCGCGCTCCAGCTCCAGCTCCGGCCGGTTCGACACCCCGGCCCGGCCGCGCAGCGCGAACACCACGACCACCGCGGGCCGGGACGCGTCGGCGCCGATGTTGCCCGCGACGCTGGCCGCGTCGACCTTGCCGTCGAGCAGCCCGATCAGCAGGTTCTCCCGCAGCCGGGGGGCGGCGCTGGCCTCGGCGCGCTGCCGGATCAGCTGCACGGCAGCGACCCGAGCTGCGCCGAGCAGCGCGCGCTGCGACCGCTCCTCCAGCGGACGGGACCCCTCCTGCACCCAGATGGTGCCCAGCGGCTGCGCGCCCGCGTGGATGCCGACCGCCATCCGGCGCCGGATGCCCAGATCGGGGCGTTCGTCGACGCCCACGACCTCCTCGCCGGAACGCAGCCGCTCGTACACGCCCCACTCACGCAGCATCGCCAGGTACGGCTCCGGGCCGCGGCGGCCCAGGATGGACAGCCTGCGCAGCTCGTCCACCTCGTCGTCGGAGCGGGAGTAGGCGAGGACCCGGCTGGCGGTGTCCTCGATGCTGACGCTGCCGCCGGTCATGGCCGCGACGGTCTGGGCGAGCGCGAACAGGTCTCCCGGCGCCTCCCCCGCGTCCGCTTCGACGGTGAGCCGCGCGTTGTCCACGACGGTGCGCACCAGCGACTCCAGCTGCTCCCAGCGCACCTCCGGCCACACCCCGAACAGGGCGATGCCGGCGTCCAGCGCGGCGTCCCGGAGCACCGCCGCGTCCTGCTCGGCCTGGGTCTTCACCGCCACCGCGGCGGCCCCGTCCCGCGCGGCGGACCGGACCTGGCGCAGCGCGGAGCGGCCGCGGGCGCCGATCACCAGCACCAGGTCGCCGGGGTTGGCCGCCGCGTCCTCGTCGGGTTCGGCGATCACCACGTCCCGCACGTCCACGTCCAGGCCGGCCGGGGCGGCGAGCAGGTCGATCAGCGGTTCGCCGACGGCGACGAGCAGCTGCCGCAGCGGCGCTCCGGGCGCGGCCGGGCCACGCGGGTCCTCGTCCAACCGAACAACACGCTCCCCTCAACGATGGCCGATCGTACAGCCGCAGCGGCCCGTCCCGCTCCTACTGTTCTGGGTATTCCAGAACCCCAGCCGACCCGCGAGGAGGCGACAGGCATGGACGCCATCACCACCGTCCCAGCCCCGAGCAACGAACCGGTCAAGTCCTACGCCCCCGGCTCCGCCGAGCGGGAATCGCTGCACAAGCGCATCGCCGAGCTCGAATCCGAGCGCCTCGACCTCACGTCCACCATCGACGGCGTGCAGCGGATGGCGGGCGGCGACCGCTTCGACGTGGTGCAGCCGCACGACCACGCGCACGTGCTCGGCACCTCCGCGCAGGCCACCCGCGAGGACGTCGCCGACGCGGTGCGCGCCGCCAAGAACGCCGCCCCCGGCTGGGCCGCCACCCCGTTCGACGAGCGCGCCGCGGTGCTGCTGCGCGCCGCCGACCTGCTCGCCGGGCCGTGGCGGGACACCATCAACGGCGCCACCGTGCTCGGGCAGTCCAAGTCGGTGCAGCAGGCCGAGATCGACGCGGCCTGCGAGTTCATCGACTTCCTGCGGTTCAACGTGCACTACGCGCGCCGCATCCTCGCCGAGCAGCCCACCTCGGTGCCGAACGAGTGGAACCGGATGGAGTACCGGCCGCTGGACGGTTTCGTCACCGCCATCACCCCGTTCAACTTCACCGCCATCGCCGGGAACCTGCCCACCGCGCCCGCGCTGATGGGCAACACCGTGGTGTGGAAGCCGACGCCGTCGCAGCAGTTCGCCGCGCACTTCACCATGCGGATGTTCGAGGCCGCCGGGCTGCCCCCGGGCGTGATCAACCTGGTCACCGGGGACGGGCAGGCCGTCAGCGAGGTCGCGCTGGCCGACCCGGACTTCGCGGGCCTGCACTTCACCGGCTCGACCGGCACGTTCAAGAAGCTGTGGCGCACCGTCGCCGAGAACCTCGACTCCTACCGCAGCTACCCGCGGATCGTCGGCGAGACCGGCGGCAAGGACTTCATCGTGGTGCACCCGTCGGCGGACCCGGCCCCGCTGGCCACCGCGTTCGCCCGCGGCGCCTTCGAGTACCAGGGGCAGAAGTGCTCGGCGGCGTCCCGCGCCTACGTGCCGCGCTCGATCTGGGAGGGCGGGCTGCGCGACGAGCTGGCGGAGCTGACCCGGACGATCAGCTTCGGCGACGTCACCGACTTCGGCCACTTCGGCGGCGCGGTCATCGACGCGCGGGCGTTCGCGAAGCACAAGACCGCGCTGGAGCGGGCCCGCACCACCTCCTCGATCGAGGTGCTGGCCGGTGGCGGCTGCGACGACTCGGTCGGCTACTTCGTCGAGCCGACGGTGCTGGTCTGCGACGACCCGGCCGACGAGGTGTTCACCACCGAGTACTTCGGGCCGATCATCGCGGTGCACGTCTACGACGACGCCCGCTACGCGGAGATCCTCGACGTGGTCGACGCGTCCAGCCCGTACGCGCTGACCGGCGCTGTGTTCGCCACCGACCGGTCCGCGATCGAGCTGGCGCACCGGAAGCTGCGGCAGGCGGCGGGGAACTTCTACGTCAACGACAAGCCCACCGGGTCCATCGTGTCCCGCCAGCCGTTCGGCGGGGGCCGTGCCTCCGGCACCAACGACAAGGCCGGGTCGATGTTCAACATCCAGCGCTGGACCAGCCCGCGCGCCATCAAGGAGACGTTCGTCGCGCCCACCGGGCTCGGCTACCCGCACATGGACTGATCCGATCCGCTTCGCACCTGAGGAGACCCGATGCTGCGCTCTGCTCTGCTGGCTGCGGCGCGTTCCACGAACGTGCGGCGGATCGTGGAATCCAACCCGCTGACCGGCCCGGTGGTGGACCGGTACGTGGCCGGGACGACCGCGCTGGACGCGGTCGCGGCCACCCGCGCGCTCGCGGCGCGCGGCATGCGCACCACGCTGGACCACCTCGGCGAGGACACCCTCGACGCCGGGCGGGCCGCGGACACCGTGAACGCCTACCGGGCGGTGCTCGGTTCGCTCGGCGACGCGGGCCTGGCCGACCGGGCCGAGGTGTCGGTGAAGCTCTCCGCCGTCGGGCAGTCGCTGCCGGTGGACGGGGAGAAGATCGCGCTGGACAACGCGCGGCTGATCTGCGAGGCCGCCGCGGCGGCGGGCACCACGGTCACCCTCGACATGGAGGACCACACCACCACGGACTCCACGCTGGGCATCCTGCGGGACCTGCGGGTGGACTTCCCGTGGGTGGGCGCGGTGCTGCAGGCGTACCTGCGGCGCACCGAGCAGGACTGCCGGGACCTGGCCACCGCCGGTTCCCGGGTGCGGCTGTGCAAGGGCGCCTACGCCGAACCCGCCTCGGTCGCGTTCGCCGAACGGTCCGAAGTGGACAGGTCGTACGTGCGGTGCCTGCGGGTGCTGCTGGAAGGCGCGGGCTACCCGATGGTGGCCACGCACGACCCGCGGATGATCGAGATCGCGCTCGACCTGGCGGCGCGCGCCGGGCGGTCCGCGGAGGGCTTCGAGTTCCAGATGCTCTACGGGATCCGGCCCGACGAGCAGGAGCGGCTGGCCGCCGAAGGCCACCGGCTGCGGGTGTACGTGGCCTACGGCGACCAGTGGTACGGCTACTTCATGCGACGGCTGGCGGAGCGTCCGGCGAACCTGGCGTTCTTCGCCCGGTCGTTGCTCGGCCGCGGCTGATCCATGCTGTTCCACTCCTCTTGTGCAGCGCTGGGGTGGCGGAACCTCAGCGGCCCCCTCGCTGCGGGATCGTTTTCACAGGTGGCTCCGCCACATGAGAAAACGCTGTCCTCGCGAGGGGCCCGCTGAGAACCCGCGGGTGGTCCTGCTGCGTGCGTGGTCGGCGGCTCAGCGGCTTCGCCGCTGACGAGCAACGGACACGACCCGCGGCGCAAGTTGAAGACGAGCAGTGTGGTTCCGCCACCCGAGTGCTACGCAAACCGAGTTGAAGGCCCGGCACCGGGTGGCGGAACCCGTTTTCAGACCCAGAACTCCTGGTGTGCGAAGTGGTGTCCGGGCACCGGGATCGGGGTTCCGGTTCCCGTCCGCCGCCAGTCGACGGGGATTCCGCGGACGTGCAGCCAGGCCAGCACCCGTTCCAGCGCTTCGGGCCCGCCGTGCTCCGGCAGTGCGATGACGTCGGCGTTCCCGGCGAGCTCTCCGCCGGTGCCGAGCACGACCGCCGAGCAGGTGCCGGACCGGGTCCGCTCCCGGACGGCCCCGGCGCAGTCACCGGTCGTGGTGACCGCGTCCGGTCCGAGCCCGGCGGCCGCGGCGACGTCCGCCGCCACCGACCCCGCCTCGACGGCGGCGACCACGTGGTTCGGACGGACGCCCCAGTCGGCGAGTTCCGCGGCCAGCTCCACCTGGGCCTTGCCGGGCAGAGCGACCGGCAGCACCAGCACGACGTCCCGCGCGGTGCGGTCGCCCACCGGCACGTCGGCGGAGTCCGCGCCCGCGGCGAGCGCCCGCAACGCGCGCACCCCGTCCGGGGTGCTGCGGGGCAGGATCGCCGCCCGCCACGGGAATCCGCGTCGCGGCGTGATCGAGACGGCGACGTCGGCGGTCAGCGGATCGCCCGCGTCCTCGATCGCCCCGGCCAGCGCGCCCGCCTGCGCGCGCAGGCCCCGCTCGGTGCGCGCGTGCAGCAGCCACGGCGTGGTGCCCGCGGGTGCCGTCGACGCGGGCACGTCCTGCTCCTCGGCCTGCTCGACGATGACGTGGGCGAGGGTGCCGCTGATGCCGAACGCGGAGACCGCGGCGCGGCGCGGCCTGCCGACCTCCGGCCACGGCCGCGATTCGCGCAGCAGCGCCACTCCCCCGCCGTCCCACGCCACGTCGGTGGAGGCCCGCTCCACGTGCAGCGTCTTCGGCAGCACGCCCTCCCGGATCGCCCAGATCATCTTGATCAGGCTCGCCGCCCCGGCGGCGGCCTGGGTGTGGCCGAGGTTGGACTTCACCGAACCGAGCCACAGCGGGTGCTCCGCCGCGCGGCCCCGGCCGTAGACGGCCTGCAGGGCGTGCGCTTCGATCGTGTCGCCCAGCGGAGTCCCGGTGCCGTGCGCGTCGATCGCGTCCACGTCGGCGGGGGTGAGCCCGCCGCGGCCCAGCGCCTCCTCGATGACGCGCTGCTGGGCGCGCCCGTTCGGCGCGGTGAGCCCGTTCGACGCCCCGTCCTGGCTGACCGCGCTGCCCCGCAGCACCGCGAGCACCCGGCGGCCGTTGCGGCGCGCGTCGGACAGCCGCTCCAGGACCAGCACCCCGACGCCCTCGCCCCAGCCGATGCCGTCGGCGTCGGCGGAGAACGCCTTGCAGGTCCCGTCGGCGGCGACGCCGTGCTTGCTGAACTCCAGGAACATCGACGGCGAGGCCATCGACGTCACCCCGGCGGCCAGCGCCAGCGAGCACTCCCCGCCGCGCAGCGCGTTGCTCGCCAGGTGCACCGCCACCAGCGACGAGGAGCACGCCGTGTCCACGGTGACCGCGGGCCCTTCCAGGCCGAACGCGTAGGCCACCCGCCCGGAGGTGACGCTCCTGGTCACGCTGGTCAGGTAGTTCTCGTCGTGGTTCAGGCCCGCCGCGTCGATGCGCGCGGTGTAGTCGTTGTACATCACCCCGACGTAGGCGCCGGTCGAGCTGCGCCGCAGCGAGGTCGGGTCGACTCCGGCGTGCTCGAACGCGTGCCAGGACGCCTCCAGCACGAGCCGCTGCTGCGGGTCCATCATGCGGGCCTCGTCGGGCTCGATGCCGAAGAACTCCGGGTCGAAGCCCTTGATGTCGATGAACCCGCCGCGTTCGGTGTTCGACTTGCCGGGGCGCCCGGGCACCGGGTCGTACAGGTCCGCCGGCCAGCCGCGGTCGGTGGGGAAGTCGCCCACGGCGCACCGCTCCCCGGCCACCAGGTCCCACAGCTGCTCCGGGGTGCCCACGTCACCGGGGTAGCGGCAGGCGACGCCGATCACGGCGATCGGCTCCTCGGCGGGTCGCGCCCGTTCGGCGCGCAGCCGTTCGTTCTCCAGCAACGCGGCCCGGAGGGCTTCGACGAGCTGCTCGGTCATCAGCGATCACCTTGTTTCAGCGCCATGGCGACGAGTTGGTCGGCGGTCATCTCCGCGATGGCCGACACCGGTTCCGGTTCCGCCGGTGCGGGCGCGGGGGCCGGTTCCGGGGCGAGCCGGTCGAGCACGTGCTCGGCCACGGAGGTGATGTCGGGGTGGTCGAACAGCAGCGTCGGCGGCAGCGACGTGCCGGTGGCGGTGGCCAGCTCGTTGCGCAGCTCCACCGCGGACAGCGAGTCGAAGCCCATGTCGAAGAACGCGGTGCCCACGTCCACCTGGGAGCCCGAATCGTGCCCGAGGATGCGCGCGACGTGCGTGCGGACCACGTCCACGACCGCGGCCAGCCGGGCCTGCCCGGGCAGCCCGCGCACCCGCTCCGCGAACGACGCGGCCGATCCGTCCGCGGCACCGGCGGGGGCGATGCCGCGCATCAGCGCGGGGAGCCCACCGCTGCCCGCGAGCCTGCGCAACTGCGCCCGCTCCACCGGCACCGGCAGCAGCACCGGCAGGTCCGCGGAGATCCCGGCGCTGAACGCGGTCACCGCCTCGGCGGTGGTGATCGGCCGGAACCCGGAGCGGTGCAACCGGGCGATGTCGGCGTCGCCGACCTGCCCCCGCATCCCGTCCTCGGTGGCCCACATGCCCCACGCGAGCGCGGTGCCCGCGAGCCCGCCCGCGCGGCGCTGCGCGGTCACCGCCTCCAGGAAGGCGTTGGCGGCGGCGTAGTTGCCCTGCCCGGCGGAGCCGACGGCGGCGGCCGCGGAGGAGAAGGTCGCGAACATCCGCAGGTCGGCACCCGCGGTCAGCTCGTGCAGGTGCACCAGCGCGTCCACCTTGGGCGCGACGACCCGGTCGATCTGCTCGGCGGTCATCCCTCCGACGGTGGCGTCGGCCAGCACCCCGGCGAGGTGCACGACGCCGATCAGCGGCTGCGCCGGGTCGATCGAGCCGAGCAGGTCCGCGACCTGCTCGCGCCGGGTCACGTCGCAGGACGCGAGGTCGACCCGCTGGGCGCCGAGCTCCAGCAGCCGGGCCCGCAGCTCCTCGGCCCCGGCGGCGCGCGGACCGCGGCGGCTGGCCAGCACCAGGTGCGTCGCCCCGCAGGCCGCCACCAGGTGCGCGGCGATCTCCGCGGCGAGTCCGCCGGTGCCGCCGGTGAGCAGCACGGTGCCGCCGTCCAGCCGGACGTCGCCGCCACCCCCGGCGGTGCGGGCGAGGCGGGCGGCGTGGAAGCGGCCGTCGCGGACAGCCAGCTGCGGTTCGCCGTCGGGCAGTTCCGCGAGCACGTCCGCGAGCCCGTCGTGCTCCTCGACGTCGACCAGCACGAACCGGTCGGGGTGCTCCGACTGGGCGCTGCGGACCAGCCCGGCCGCGGCGGCGTGCGCGGCGTCGCCGACGGTTCCGCCGCCGACGTCCGCCGCTCCCCGGGTCACCACCACCAGGCGGGAGGCCGCGGCGCCGGGCGTGGCCAGCCAGGCCCGCACCAGTTCCAGCGCGGAGCCGATCGCGGCGCGGGTCGCCGCGGCGAGCCCGTCGTCGCCGATCCGGGCCGCGCCGAACTCCGGCAGCGCGACGGCCACCAGTTCCGGCAGCACGCCGTCCGCGCCGAGCGCGGCGAACGCGGCCGCCGGATCTCCGTCGACCTCGACCACGGCGGGCCGGCCGGACGCGGGCCAGGAAGCGGGTTCGACGGCCACCCACTCCTGGGCGAACAGCACGTCGCGCAGGTTCACCCCGGGGTCGGTCTGCAACGAGCGGAAGGTCAGCGCGTCCACCGCCAGCACCAGCCGCCCGGAGAGGTCCTCGACCACGAGCGTCGCGGTGTCCGGCCGCACCTTGGTCAGGCGCACCCGCACTTCGCCGGCGGGCGGGCCGTCCGCTGCGGTGACGCCGCTCCACGCGAACGGGACCCGCACGTCGTCGCCGTCGTCGAGCACGCCCATCGCGTGCAGGCAGGCGTCCAGCAGCGCCGGGTGCAGCACCAGTTCGCCCGCGTCCCGGGCCACGTCGGCGGGCAGCGCCACCTCGGCGGTGACCTCGTCGCCGGTGCGCCAGGCGGCGCGCACGCCGCGGAAGGCGGGCCCGTACTCGTACTCGCGCTCGGTGAAGCCCTCGTACATGGCCGCGACGTCCACGGCTTCCGCGCCGGGTGGCGGCCACTGCACGGACGGGACCTCGACCGGTTCGGCGTCGGGGCCGAGCTCACCGGAGGCGTGCAGCGTCCACTCCGATCCGCCCGCCGCCGCGGAGTGGATCTTCAACGGCCGCCGCCGACCCGCGCCGGGCGCCCCCACCGAGACCTGGATGCGGCGGTACCCGTCGTCGGGCAGCAGCAGCGGGCTGTGGTGGGTCAGCTCGACCAGGCGCGGGCAGCCGAGCTCGCGACCGGCGCGCAGCGCCAGCTCCACGTGCCCGGTGCCGGGGAAGATCGTGTCGCCGCGCAGCACGTGATCGGCCAGCCACGCCTCGGCGGCCACCGACACGCGGCCGTTCACGACCGCCCCGGACCCGTCGGCGAGGTCGATCGGCTCGTCCAGGAAGGGGTGCCCGGTGCTCGGCTCGCCCGCGTCCAGCTCCAGCCAGTACCGCTGCCGCTGGAACGCGTAGGTCGGCAGTTCGTCGAGGAATTCGCCGGTCGGGAACACCGCCGTCCAGTCCACCGGCGCGCCGTCCACGTGCCGCTGGGCGAGGTCTTCGAGCGGCCCGGACGCGGTGGTGGCGGGCGCGTCGCGGCCCTGCCCGGACCACACGCCGTTCCCGGTGCACCCGCGCGCCAGCAGCTCCAGGCCCTCCCGCAGCTGCTCGACCGAAGAGCCGACGACGACGCCGCGCCAGCGGAACGCGGTGCGCCGGGCGAGGGTGTGCGCCACGTCCGCGACCCGGTGCGCGTCCAGCTCGGGGTGCTCCAGCAGGTGCCGCGCCTGGTCCTGCAGGGCGGCGGCGGTCTGCCCGGACAGCACCCAGGCGACGGGACGACCGGCGGGGGCCGGGCGGGGCCGCTGCGGTGCGGGCGGCTCCTGCAGGATCGCGTGCCCGAGGGTGCCGCCGATGCCGAACCCGGAGATCGCGGCGCGGCGCGGACCGTCGGTCGCGGGCCAGGACCGCTGCTCGGCGAGCAGCGACAGCCCGCTGCTGGGCCAGTCGATCAGCGGCGTCGGTTCGTCCGCGTGCAGCGTCTTCGGCAGCACCCCGTGGCGGAACGACTCCACCAGCTTGATCACCCCCGCGACGCCGGCGGCGGTCTGCGGGTGCCCGATGTTCGACTTGATGGAGCCGACGAACAGCGGCCGGTCCGGCGCCCGGTCGCGGCCGTAGGTCTCGACCAGCGCCTGCGCCTCGATCGGGTCGCCGAGCTTGGTGCCGGTGCCGTGCGCCTCGACGACGTCGACGTCCCGGCCGGAGATCCCCGCGGTGCGCAGCGCGGTGCGGATGGTGCGCTGCTGCGCGAGCCCGTTGGGGGCGGTGAGCCCGTTGGAGGCGCCGTCGGCGCCGACCGCGGTGCCCAGCACCACCGCGTGGACCTTGTGCCCGTTGCGCTGCGCGTCGGAGAGCCGTTCCAGCAGCAGCACGCCCGCGCCCTCGCCCCAACCGGTGCCGTCCGCGTCCGCGGAGAACGACTTGCACCGGCCGTCGGGGGACAGCGCGCGCAGCCGGGAGAACTCGACGAACGGCTGCGGCGTCGGCATCACCGTGGCGCCCCCGGCGAGGGCGTACCCGCACTGCCCGCCGCGCAGCGCCTCCACCCCGAGGTGCAGCGACACCAGCGAGGACGAGCACGCGGTGTCGATGCCGATCGACGGGCCCTCGAAGCCGAAGAAGTACGACAGCCGCCCGGTCGCGATGCTGCTGGCCGTGCCGCTCTGCAGGTAGCCCTCGTGGTCGCGGACCGCGCGCGGCCGGTCCACCCAGCGCGGCGTGTAGTCCTGGTAGGTGATGCCGACGAAGACGCCGGTGTCGCTGCCGCGCAACGAGATCGGGTCGATGCCGGCGCGTTCGAAGGCCTCCCACGAGGTCTCCAGCAGCAGCCGCTGCTGCGCGTCGGTGACCAGCGCCTCCCGCGGCGCGATGCCGAAGAAGTCGGAGTCGAACATCGCCGGGTCGCGCAGGAACCCGCCGCGGGTGCAGTAGGTCTTGCCGGGCCGGTCCGGGTCCGGCGAGTGCAGGCCGGTCGGCCAGCCACGGTCGGTGGGGAACTCGGAGACCACGTCGCGGCCTTCGGCGACCAGGTCCCACAGCTCGCCGGGGGTGGTGACCCCGCCGGGGAAGCGGCAGCCCATGCCGACGATCGCGATCGGTTCCGGCCCGTCGTCGGCGGGCCGCGGCTCGACGACCTCGGTGCGGGCGACCGGTTCGGCCCGCTGCCGGACGGCCGGGTCGAGCCGGCCCAGCTGCTCGGCCAGCGCGCGCGGCGTCGGGTGGTCGTAGGCCGCGGCGGCGGGCAGCTCCAGCCCGGTGGCGGCGACCAGCCGGTTCCGCAGCTCCAGCAGCCCGACGGAACCGAGCCCGGTCTCGGCGAACGTCAGTCCCGGTTCCACCTGGTCCCGCTCGCTGGTGCCCAGGCACGCGGCGGTCTGCTCCAGCACCAGCTCCAGCAGCCGGGCGCGCCGCTGCTCGCCGGTGAGGCCGTCGATGGCGGGAACGCTCGGCGCGGGCGGGAACTCGGTGACACCGGTGCTCCGGCCCGAGGAGGTGAGCCAGAAGTGCTTGCGCTGGAAGGCGTACGTCGGCAGCTGCGGCAGCGCGGTGCCGCCGCCGGGGCCCGCGACGGCGTCCCAGTCGACCGGCTGCCCGGCCACGTGCAGCTGCGCCACGCCGTGCAGCAGCGCGGTGGTCTCGTCCCGGCCCTGGCGCAGGGTCGCGGCCACGACCGCGGCCGGGTCCAGCTCGGCCAGGCACGCGCGGGCCTGCACGGTGAGCGCCGCGCCCGGCCCGACCTCGACGAAGGTGCGGGCACCGAACTCGCGCGCGGTGCGCACCCCGTCGGCGAACCGCACCGCACCGAGCACGTGCTCCAGCCAGTAGTCCGGTGCGGACATGCGTTCGTCGGCGAGCTCCCCGGTGACGTTGGAGACCACCGGCAGGTTCGGCCGCCGGAACGTCGCGGTGCGCAGGACGGCGCCGAACTCGTCGAGCATGCCCGCCATCAGCGGCGTGTGGAACGGGTGGCTGACCCGCAGCGGCCAGACCTGGCGCCCCTGCGCGGAAAAACGCCCGGCCACGGACTCGACGAGCTCGCGGCGGCCGGACACGACGGTGCTGCGCGGCGCGTTCACGGCGGCCACGGCGATCCCGTCCGGGTGCTCGGCGAGCACCGCGCGGACCTCGTCCTCGGTGGCCTCCAGCGCGGTCATCGTCCCGTCGACGTCCACGGCCTCCATCAGCCGGGCGCGGGCGGCGACGACGCGGACCGCGTCCGGCAGGTCGAGGATCCCGGCGACGTGCGCGGCGACGAGTTCGCCCAGCGAGTGCCCGAGCACCACGTCCGGGCGCAGGCCCCAGGACTCCAGCAGCCGGAACAGCGCCACCTCGATCGCGAACAGCGCGGGCTGCGCCCAGCCGGTGCGGGTGAGGGCGCGTTCGTCGTCGGCGATGACGGCGCGCAGATCACCACCGGTCTCGGCGTCGAACAGCGCGCACACCTCGTCGAAGGCGGCCGCGAACACCGGGTGCTCGGCGTGCAGCAGCCGTCCCATCCCGACGCGCTGGCTGCCCTGCCCGGAGAACAGCACCGCGGTGCGGCCGTCCAGGGCGCGACCGGACCACGCGCCGGGCGCGGGCCGCTGCTCGGCGAGCGCGGTGAGCCCGGTGACGAGCTCCGCCGCCGAGCCGCCGACGGCGACCGCGCGCCACGGGAACGACGAGCGCCGGGCCATCGCCCGGGACCACTGCCGCAGCGCCGGGCGGTCCGCGGCGGCGAGGTGCGCGGCGAACCGGCGCGCCTGCTCGGCCAGCGCGGGCGCGGTCTTCGCCGACAGCGGCAGCGCCACCACCCCGTCGTCGTCCGGTTCGGGCCCGGCCTCGACCGGCGGCGCCTCCTCGATGATCACGTGCGCGTTGGTGCCGCTGATGCCGAACGCGGACAGCCCGGCCCGGCGCGGGCTGGTGCCCCGCGGCCACGGGGTGCGCTCGGTGAGCAGCGCGATCCGGTCCGCGTCCCAGTCCACGTGCGGCGAGGGCGCGTCGACGTGCAACGTGCGGGGCAACACCTCGTGTTGCAACGCCAGCACCATCTTGATCAGCCCGGTGACGCCGGCCGCGGTCTGGGTGTGCCCGACGTTCGACTTCACCGAACCGAGCCGCAGCGGGCGTTCCGGGGCGCGGTCGGCGCCGTAGGTCGCCAGCAGCGCCCGCGCCTCCACCGGATCGCCGAGCCGCGTTCCCGTGCCGTGCGCCTCCACCGCGTCCACTTCGGACGCGGACAGGCCCGCCCCGGCCAGCGCGGAGCGGATCACCTCCTGCTGGGCCAGCCCGTTCGGCGCGGTCAGCCCGTTCGAGGTGCCGTCCGAGTTCACCGCGCTGCCGCGCACCAGCGCGAGCACCGGGTGCCCGTTGCGCCGCGCGTCCGAGAGCCGCTCCAGCAGCAGCACCCCGGCGCCCTCGCCCCAGCCGGTGCCGTCCGCGTCCGCCGCGAACGCCTTGCACCGGCCGTCCGGGGCGAGCCCGCGCTGCCGCGCGAAGGTCACCAGCATCCCCGGCGTGGCGAGCACCGCCGCACCACCGGCCATCGCCATCGAGCACTCGCCCCGCCGCAGCGACTGCACCGCCAGGTGCAGCGCGACCAGCGACGCCGAGCACGCCGTGTCCACGGTCAGCGCCGGGCCGTGGAAGCCGAACTGGTAGGCCACCCGCCCGGAGAGCACGCTCGGCGTGGTGCCGGTGAGCACGAACCCGTCCAGCGCACCCGCCGACTCGTCCAGCGCCGGCCCGTACGGCTGCGCGGTCGCGCCGAGGTAGACGCCGGTCCGGCTGCCCCGCAAGGATTCCGGGACGATCCCGGCCCGTTCCACGGCCTCCCAGCAGACCTCCAGCAGCAGCCGCTGCTGCGGGTCCATGGCCTGCGCCTCGTACTCGGAGATGCCGAAGAACTCGGCGTCGAACAGGGCCGCGTCGTGCAGGAACCCGCCCGCCGACGCGTAGGTCCGGCCGCCGCGGTCCGGGTCCGGGTCGTAGAGGTCCTCGGTCCAGCCGCGATCGGTCGGGAAGGACGACACCACGTCCCGCTCCGCCAGCAGCGCCTCCCAGAACTGCTCGGGCGAGGCGATGCCGCCGGGCAGCCGGCAGCCCATCCCGACGATGGCGATCGGCTCGTCGTCGGCGTCGGTGCGGTCCGCGGTGCGCGCGCCGGTCACCGCCGGGACGCCGTCGCGCAGCCCCGCCAGGTGGTCCACCAGGGCGGCGGGGGTGCTGTGGTCGAACAGCGCCGCCACCGGCAGGTCGAGACCCGCGTCGCGGTTGAGCAGCGCGCAGAACTCGACGGCGGCCGCCGAGTCGAAGCCCTGCTCGAAGAAGCTGGTGGTCGCGTCGACCTCCTCCGGGGTGGCCTTGCCGAGCACTCCGGCGGCGTGCGCGCGGACCAGCTCGGCGAGGTCGGCGGCCCCGGCCGGGCCCGGTTCGGCCTCGGCGTGCCCCTCCGGAAGCGGGCCGCCGTCCAGCCAGAACCGCGCGCACCGCAGCGCGTGCCCGGACGGTGCGGGCGGCTCGGCGAGCGGGGCGAGGTCGACGCCGCGCACGTGCAGCTGCGCCGCGGCAGCGGCCAGCGAGTCGGCGACGGGCCGCCGCTTGCGCAGCAGCGGCACCGCCGCCACGTCGTCGTGCGCGGGCACGCAGTCGGCGAGCATCGAGCTCAGCACCGCGTCCGGCCCGATCTCCACGAAGGTGCGCACGCCCTGCCCGTGCAGCCAGCCGATGCCGTCGGCGAACCGCACCGGCTCGCGCAGGCTGCGCACCCAGTAGCCGGGGGTGGCGACCGCGTCGTCGGCGGCACCGGCGACGGCGGAGACCACGGGCACGCGCGGGGCGGTGAAGGTCAGGTCGCGGACGTCGTCGGCCAGCTCGGCCAGGATCGGGTCGACCCGGTTCGAGTGCACCGCGACGTCCACGTCGAGCCACTTGACGCCGCGGCCCAGCTCCTCGAACCGCGCGGCCACCTCCAGCACCGGGTCGGCGGCTCCGGAGATCACCGTGGCGCGGGGGCCGTTCACGACGGCGATGGAAACCTCGTCGGCGAGCTCGCCCAGCTCGGCGGCGACCTCCTCCGCCCCCGCCTGCAGCGACACCATCGCGCCGCCGCCCTGCAGGGTGCGCATCAGCCGGGCCCGGGCCACCAGCAGCCGGGCGGCGTCGTCCAGGTCGAGCACGCCCGCGACGTGCGCCGCGGCCGGCTCCCCCGCCGAGTGGCCGAGCACGTACGCCGGTTCGAGGCCGCGCTCGCGCAGCACCGCGCACAGGCCGACCTGCACGGTGAACAGCGCGATCTGCGCCCAGTCGATCCGGCGGAGCAGCTCCGCCTCGTCCGAGCCGCCTTCGAGGACGGCGCGCAGCGACCGGCCCAGCGCGGGCGCCACCACCGCGTCCACCTGGTCCACGACCGCCGCGAACTCGGGGTGCGCGGCGATGAGCGGGGCGGCCATGCCCGCCCACTCCACGCCGATCCCGGTGAACAGGAAGGCGACCGGCGAGGGACGCACGACGCCGGTGCTCAGACCGGGGAACGGCCGGCCCTCGCCGAGCGCCGCCAGCCCGCGCACGGCCTCCGCGCGCGTGGCGGCGACCAGCGCGGCGCGGGCGGGACCCGCCGGGGCGGACGCGAGGGCCGCGGCGACGTCGTGCGGCTCCAGCTCCGGGTCCCGCAGGCACGCGCCGATGCGCGCGGCCCGGTCGCGGACGGAGTCCAGGTCGGCACCGGTGAACAGCAGCGGAGTCGCGAATGTCTGGTCCAACGTCGGTCGTTCCCCTGTCGAATAGGAGGAGGGATGTCTCTGGGTGCACCGGCCGGGCGCGTTCGCGCCGCACGACCGGGATGGCGAATCCCGGTCGTGGCAGCACGAGACCACGCGCTCTCAGCCCGCGGTGTTCGACGACCGCTGGCGCGATTTCAGGAGTCGAGCACAGGATCGGGCGGTGACGTGCCGCGCCGAACCGCGCGACGACACGATGCGGGAACGGCGATCGGACCGGTCGGAGAGCTCAACCCGCACGTCTCCCCCTCCGGCCGAAGATCGCTGGTCGGGGCCCGGTCGAACGGTTTCCGACATCGCGGCGGGCGGAACTCCGACGATACGAGTACATTCTGATCGAGAAGCGGAAAACCATTCGAGGAATCGATCGCCGACGACTCCCGGTCCGCGATCCGGGACGAATTCGGGTTTCGGCCCCGTCCCGATGCGGGCACCGCAGCCGAAATGGCGGATGATTGCGCGGAGAACGATGCGCCCCACCGCCCGGACCACTTCCGCCGGGGCGCGCCCGGCAGCGGCACCGCACGCCCGCGGGCGTGCGGCACCCGGCCCCGGACCGCTCCGGCGCCCCGACGGCACCCGAGCGCCCGCCGCGCCGCGGCCTTCATCAGCGGCCCGGCGCGGCCGGACCGGGAGCCCGGCGGACCGACGGGGCCGACCTCGCCCGGAGAAAGCCCCGACAGCTTTCCCACCAGCGTGAACGATCCACGACGACGAACTCCGGCAATCCCGTCCGACGAACGCCACCGCGCGCTCGTCCCGCCCACGCGGCGTCCGCACGAGCCGCACCACCCACCGGCCGCGCCCGGAACACCGCCGTGCGGGCTCGGCGAGCCCCTCTCACACATGTCACAACCCTCCGCCGCCGAGAACGGCTGGCACACCGCGAGCGGACGCACCCGAATCGACCCGCAGCAGCGCGGATGCACGCGTCCGCAGGTCCGACCAGGCGCCGCCCGTTCAGGCGCTGGACGAACTGCGAACACCAACTAATCATTCGATCGGCCTACCCCATTTGTCAAGCACGAAATTATCGTCCGAGTTGTTGCGCACCGGCCGTCACGACCCCACCGAAGCAACCTCCATCCGGGTAATCGCCCACCATTTCACATGTGATGATCAGCACCTCATCCGGAGATGTGAGCGAGCCCAGCGGAGAGGTGGCCCGTGCACCATTCGGACCAAAGCGATCAGAACTCGTAGTAACGCAGAAACTGATTCTCTGAGCCGTTCCCGAACCGGGGCTGATCCGAACGGAGCAATGGCATTGATCTCGGAGCAGTGGAATGCAGGAATCGCAACTGTGAGCACACGCCGAGACCACCAGAACTGCGCCCCGCGCCCGGCCCCGGAAAGCACGGGAGGGATGGGGCCGAGGTCCGGCCCCATCCCTCC
>NZ_JAIUKB010000052.1:0-39253 GCF_020176785.1 Saccharopolyspora sp. 6V
CCCGCCCCCGGCCCGCGAACCGCGGGGGGGGGGGGGGCCGGGGGGCCGCCCCCCCCCCCCCCCCCCCGCGCCCGCGCGCGCCGCGGCGGCCGGGTCCCGCTGCTGCAGGGCGTGCTTCACGAGCGTGACGAGCACCTTCTTGCTGGAGTCCCGGTCCCGCGCGTCGCAGAACAGGATCGGGGTCTCCGGTCCCATCGCGGCGGCGGTGCGGACCTCCTCCTCCGTGTACGAGAACTCCGTGTTGTCGAAGCAGTTCACCGCCACGACGAACGGGATCCCGCGCCGTTCGAAGAAGTCGATGGACGGGAAGCCCATCGCCAGCCGCCGGGTGTCCAGCAGCACCACCGCACCGATGGCGCCGGTGGACAACTCCGTCCACAGCGAACCGAACCGCGCCTGCCCCGGGGTGCCGAACAGGTACAGCACGATCTCCTGGGAGATCGTGATGCGCCCGAAGTCCAGCGCGACCGTGGTGGTGCGCTTGGTCTCGGTACCGGTGAGGTCGTCGACGCCGACGCTCGCCTCGGTCATTTCCTCTTCTGTGCTCAGCGGCGTGATCTCGCTGACCGACCCGATGAAGGTCGTCTTGCCGACGGCGAAGCCACCGGCGACGACGAGCTTCACCGAGTCCGGCATCACGGGCGTGGCGCCGTCAGAGCCTGTTGAGTCCGGCAAGCACTGCCTCCAAGATGTCGCGGTCGCGCGGCTGCACCATGCGGGAACGCGCGAGTGAGCCGTGTTCGAGCAGGTCGGAGCAGAGCACCCGGATGACGCCCAGCGGGAGGCCCAGCCCGGCGGACAGCTCCGCCATCGACTGCGGAGCGCCGCAGCGCTCCAGGATCGCCTCGTGCTCGGGCGTCGCGGCGGCGCTGCGGCCGGTGTCGGCCAGCGCCCCCACGACCTGGGTTGCCCGGTCCAGGTTGATGGCCGCGTCAGGGGTGCGGCCGCCGGTCAGCGCGTACGAACGCACCATCCGGCCAGCGTCGTCGTCGTACCACGCGTCGGGATCGGGGCCGGTCAATGCTTCTCCGCACCGATGGGGTTGCGCGCGCCCTTGCCGAGCCGCTCACCCACGTTCTTGATCAGGCGGCGCATCTCGTACTGCAGCTGTTCGGCGTCGACGCTGCGGCCCGCGACGACGAGCACGGAGTTCCGCGGGTCGACGGCCAGCACGTACATGGACATCGTCTCGGTGGCGAGCAGGTTCATGTCGATGTCCCCGCCCTCCAGCTCGTAGCTGAGCGCCTTGCTGGTGGCGCGCAGCGTGCCGCAGGCGGCCGAGATCTTGTCCGCCTGGTCCTGGTCGAGGTTCTTGGAGAACGCCGCCGGCAGGCCGTCATGGGTGAGCACCAGCGCGTGCAACGTGTCCGGCACGTTGTCCAGCATCTGATCGAGGAGCCAGGCCAGGTCCAGGTCCGGCTTCCGGGAGTTCATCAGTTCGTTCACGCTTTCCTCACTGCATGTCGTCGTCGGAATCGGGCTTGTTGCCGGACTCGTCGCGCGAGCGCCGGTCGGCGTTGAAGAAGGTCATCAAGCCCGGGGCGAACTCGGGAGCGCTCTGCCGGTCGGTCGGCTCGTCCTCGCCGAAGCCGGCGGGCAGATCGGCGTAGGGAACCCGCTGCGGCAGCGGCGGTCGTTCCATGTCCTTGCCTTCCGTGCTCGCGCTGGGGGCCGCGTCGGGTTTCGGCTGCCGCACGGCCGGTTCGGCGACGGCGGTGCTCGCCGAGGCCGACGGCACCCGGGTGGGCAGCGGCTGCGCCGGAGCGCCCGCCTTGGCCACCGGCACGTCCCCGCTCCACGAGTCGCGGCGCTCCTCGTCCTCATCGGTGACGATGTGGGCCTGCGGGATGAAGATCTCGGCCCGCACGCCCTGGTAGATCGAGGTGCCGAACTCGACGACCCACTCGTTGCGCTCGGCGAGCTGGGCGACGGTGAACAGGCCGAGCTGCTCGCCGCGGTCACCGAGCTTCACCAGCGAGGCGAAGCCGGGCGGGTTCTTCATGGTCTCGTTGGCGTTGCTGCGCGCCTCCGGGGTCATGCCCACGCCGCGGTCGGAGATCTGCACGACGAGACCGCTGCCGACGGAGACTGCTTCGACGTGCACATCGGTGCCGGGCGGCGAGAACGACGCCGCGTTCGCGAACAGCTCCGCGAACATGCGCAGCATGTCGCCGATGACGCCCGGGGTGACGCTGACGTTGGGCACGTGGCCCAGCCGCAGCCGGTCGTGGTGCTTGGTCTCCGCGGCGGAGGCCCGGAGGATCTCGGTGAGGTCCCGCGGCCTGCTCCAGCGGCGGCCGGGGGCGGCACCGCAGAGCACCAGCTGGTTCTCCACGACGTGCCGGGCCTGCGTGACCGATTCGTCGAGCGCGAACAGGGCGCCGAGCCGGTCCGGGTCCTCCTCGTTCTGCAGCAGCGCGTCGAGGCGCTGCGGCAGCGGGCCGAGCGCGGACTGCACGCGCCGGGTCTGTCCGATGTAGAACGTGAGGGCGCCCTGCTGGGTGTCGGCCTCGTTCACCGCCGCCTGCAGCGCTTCCTGCTGGAACGCGCGGAAGGCGTCGGCGACCTGGCCGATCTCGTCGCCGCCGTAGCCCTGCAGCGAGGTGGACTCGACCTGGACCCGTTCGCCCGCGCGAACGCGGGACATCATCGAGGGCAGCGTCTTCTCGGCCAGTTCGCGGGCCTCCGCGCTGAGCCGCTGCAGACGCGGCAGCAGCGAGCCGTCGATGACGGAGCGGTACCGGCGACGCGTCCAGAAGAAGAAGCCGAGGGAGAACAGACCGGCGGCGATGGCACCGGCGACGGCGATCGTGATCGCCTGGTCACCGTTCTCGACGGTCTCCGCGGACAGCAGGTCGACCTGCTCGCTGGTGATCGAGGTGAGCTCGCGGTTGACCGCTTCGGTGAGCCGCTGCCACTCCTCCAGCGAGACGCCCGCTTCGGTGAGGTCGGCGCCCGGGCCGCCCTGCATGAGGGAGTTCTCGATCGAGACGAGCCGGGCCCAGTCCGGGTTCTCCGTGATGAGCTTCTGGTACCGCGCCTGCACCGAGGGCTTCAAGTACGCGACGTTGTTCTCGATCTCGGAGTGGTACGAACCGTTGAGGCGCAGCAGTTGCAGGTGCTGCTCCGGCGTCAGCTGCCCGGCGGTGAGGCCACTGGAGATCAGCGCCGCTTCCCGGGACATCAGGTCGGTCGAGCGGAACAGCGCGGTACCCGCGATGCCGCCCTGCGCCGTCGTCGAGTCCGGCACCAGTCGGGACTGGGTGTCGAACAGGTCGGTGGCGATGTCGAAGACGTTGTCGTAGTAGTCGGTGACCTCGCCGGCCGAGATCTGCCCGTTCGCGAGCCTGCCGCGGATCTGGTCGAGCTTGCCCAGCTCGCCGCTGAGCTCGTCGACCGGGCCGGCGATCTCCGCCGGGGCGGTGCTCATCGCGGCTTGGACGGCCTCGTTCATCCGGTCCAGCAGGACGTCGGTCCGGGCCTGCTGCTCGCTCAGCTCCGCCTGGTCGGTTGTCCCGCCGGAGGCCAGGTCCTGGCTCAGCCGCCGTTCGGACTGCAGCGCGTCGAGCGCGGCCACCGCGGGCAGGGAGACCTGCCGGACGCCGGAACCGATCACCCGGGTGTAGACGCCGTCGGTGACGAACGTCGCGCACCAGACCAGCCACAGCACCAGCACGACGATCCAGGGGATCGTGACCGCCAGCGTCAGGCTGGAGCGGATCGATCTTTCCGAGGTGCTCTGCGGCTCACCAGGTGGCTTGGTGACGTTGTCGGGATCTGTTGTACTCACAGCGCTCCACGTTGTCGGTCATCTGACGTGGTGTGTTGCGGGAACGCGCGCGTCCCGGCGGGCGCGGCCTGGGCCGCTGGACTCGTCCGCCCGGATGGCAACGGGCAGGAGGTCTCGCCGATGGATGGCCTGAACAGGCGTCTTCCCGGGGACACGGCTCCTTCCACACACCGTCGTCTTCCGCTCTTGCCGAGCACGAGCGGAAGTGCATTCCCCCCCTGCGCGAGACACTTTAACGGAAGATGATCAGGGCACCGGTGTTCGGCCCCGGAGTCGTCCACCATTTCCGCGCCGACCGACGTCACGCTCCGCTTTCGGTTGGCAGCGCGGCGAAAACCCCCTACCGCACCGGGCGCGCGAAAAGCGGTCCCGGACCCGTCGAGAACCCGGGACCACCACCCGGTCCGCGACCACCGTCGCTCGGCCCACCCTTCCGGCGGAGCCGGACACGGAATGCACATCCGGAAAGGAAGCGGGTCGTGCGGCCCATTTCCGCATTCGGCCCAACGGAATGCGTCCCACTATTTCACCCGTACGGCCGCAGCCGGCTTCGCACGATCGGTGGCAGGGAGCCGGCGCGCCGCCATTCCGCCACGGGCTCCGGCGCAGCGGCGCGCGCGGCAGCGGCGAGGTACCCGTCCGGACGAACCAGGAGCAGTCCGGGCCCCGCCGCGAGTTCGCGGACGGTCGCTGAATCGGTTCCGCGCCGCTCCGGCTCCACCGCGATCGCACCGCCGTCGACGGGCACGTGGTCGCAGATCTCCTGCAGCTTCCCGTTCTCCGGCGGGCGGCGCCCGCGCGGCATGGCCGGCTCCTCGGCACACGAGTCAACCGTTGGCGACTTGCTCCGCAGCCACGCCACCCGAACCAGGTCAACGCGCGGTGACTTAGGCTGGGGGCATGGCCGCACCGCGTTCCCGCAACGCCGAGCAGACCCGCGCCGAGCTGCTGGCCGCCGCCCGCGCCCGGTTCGCCGCCGACGGCTACGAGCGCACCACGCTGCGGGCGGTGGCCGCCGACGTCGGCATCGACCCGGCGCTGGTCATCCGGTACTTCGGCGGCAAGCAGGAACTGTTCGCGGCCGCCGCCGACTTCACCCTCGACCTGCCCGACCTCGCCGGCCTCGCCCCCGACGAGCTGGCCGGGGCGCTGCTGCCCCGGTTCTTCGCCGAGTGGGACCGGGACGGCACCTTCCTCGCGCTGCTGCGCGCCGCCACGACCAGCCCCACCGCCGCGGAGAAGATGCGCGAGGTCTTCACCGCGCAGGTGGCCCCGCGGCTGACCGCCATCGCCCCGGACCACCCGCGGCAGCGCGCCGGGCTGCTCGGCGTCTTCGTCATCGGGCTCGCCACCAGCCGCTACGTGCTGGCCGACCCGGGCGTCGCCGAGATGGGCCACGAGGAGCTCACCGCCTGGGCCGCGCCGATCGTGCGCCACGTCCTCACCGGCCCCGCGCCGGTCGGCTGATCGAGCGGGTACCCGCGGTCAGCGGCGGAAGGGCTGCACGTCCCACCAGGTGAAGCAGCGCCAGGCCCATTCGAGGGGTCCCTGCCGGAACCGCGCGAGCCAGAACCGGCTCCACAGCAGCTGGAGCAGCAGGATGCCGGTCGCCAGCAGCGCCATCGCCCCGTACGCGCTGGACCCGTGCAGCCCGGCCACCTGCCCCAGCGGGATCAGCAGCAAGGTCGCGGTCACGTAGTTCGTCAGCGCCATCCGCCCGAGCGGCTCCAGCACCGCCCCCAGCACCCCGCGCAGCGGCGTGCGCAGCAGCAGGAGCAGCCCGGTCGCGTACGCGGTGGCCAGGCAGATCCCGGCCACGCCGGAGGGGGTGGCGAACCCGGCCATCAGCGGATCCCGCTCCTGCACCGGCAGCGCCACCGCCGCGCCGAGCACCGCGAGCGCGAACACGGCGCCGATCCACCCGCCGAGCCGCGGCAGCGCCTCCGGGACCCCGAGCTGGGCGAGGGCGAAACCGAGCACCAGCAGCCCCGGGATCAGCGGCAGGCCCCCGCCGAACAGCACCAGCGCGGTGCTCAGCCCGCCCAGGCCGAGCACCAGGTTCACCCACCGGTTCGCCCAGCTCAGCGGCAGCAGGAACACCAGCCCGAACAGCGCGTACGGCGTCAGCGCCTCCCCCGGGTGCAGCAGGGAGTGCAGCAGGCCGACGGCGAACAGCGCCAGCAGCCTGCGGACCAGCAGCAGCCGCGGCCGCGGGTGCCGGGAACCCGCGCCGCGCAGGAACAGCCCGAAGCCGACGCCGAACAGCAGCGAGAAGATCGGGAAGAACCGCTCCTGCACGAACAGGTCGAGGACGTGCCGCCCGGGCAGCACCTGCTGGTCGACGATGCCGCTCATCTCCATGATCGGCGGGATGTTCACGAAGAGGATCCCGCACAGCGCCAGGCCGCGCACCGCGTCGATCTCGCCGATCCGCCGGCGCGGCGCGGTGCTGGCAGGTGGGGCGGTGCGGGTGGGAGAGGACATCGTGGTTCGCCTTCGGGGTGCGCAGCGGGTGCCGGGAGACCCCGGCTCACCATCGAGCGTCACCCGGGCGTCCGGTCGGGCGGATCGGCCATCCGGCCGGGCGGTCCGGCTGTTCGGCCGGAACCGCCCGGCCCGGGAGCCGTCATTCCGATGTGGACTTCGGCGGCCTGCCGCGCTTGGCGGGCCCGCCCGCGTCGGAGGGCAGCCGGCCCGCGTCGGCGAGGGCGCGCCGCAGCAGGAACTCGATCTGCGCGTTGGTGCTGCGCAGCTCGTCCTGCGCCCAGCGGGCGAGCGCGTCGTGGATCGCCGGGTCCAGCCGGAGCAGGAAACCCTTGCGTGCGGCCATGTTCCCGCCTTCACCTCTCTCGCCCGTCCGAGGGTTCGGGCCGCACCGGCGGCCCCGCGCCCGATCAGTGGTAGAGCGAACCCGTGTTGACGACGGGCTGGGTGTCGCCGCAGAGCACGACCAGCAGGTTGCTGACCATGGCCGCCTTGCGCTCCTCGTCGAGCTCGACGACCTCGCGTTCGGACAGCCGCTGCAAGGCGAGGTCGACCATGCCGACGGCGCCTTCGACGATGCGCTGCCGGGCGGCGACGACGGCTCCGGCCTGCTGCCGCTGCAACATGGCCTGGGCGATCTCGGGGGCGTAGGCGAGGTGCGTGAGCCGGGACTCGACCACGTCGACCCCGGCGGCCCGCACCCGGGCCGCGATCTCGGCGGAGAGCTTGCCGGTGATCTCGTCGGCGTTGTCCCGCAGCGAGAAGGGCTGCTCCCCGTCGCCGTCGTAGGGGTAGCTGGTGGCGATGTGGCGCACGGCGGTCTCGGTCTGGGTCTCGACGAACTCGACGAAGCTGTCGACCGCGAAGGTGGCCTGCGCGGTGTCGGCGACCTGCCACACCACGACGGAGGCGATCTCGATCGGGTTGCCGTCGGAGTCGTTGACCTTCATGACGGCGGTCTCGTGGTTGCGGATCCGGGTGGAGACCTTCGTCTTGCTGCTGAACGGGTTCACCCAGTGCAGCCCGGCCGGGCGCACGGTGCCGGTGTAGCGGCCGAGGAACTGCAGCACCCGCGCCTCACCGGGCGCGACGGCGACGAGCCCGCCGGAGAGCACCAGCCCGACGACGCCGAGCACCACCCCAGTGGCGATCAGGGCGGCGGCTTCGTCCGCGAGCCCGGGGACCAGCACCCCGGCACCGCCGAGCACCAGCACGAGCGAGAGCACGGCCATCAGCACGCCGGGCAGCCGGAACGCCTGCTGTTCGACGACCGGGGATTCGGGCATCCGCACCGGCCTGGTCTCCGTCTCGCGGTCTTCGAGTTGAACGGTCATGAGTCCCCCTGACGTCGGTGATCGTTCTCCTGGCAACACGGTAGCACAGTGATATCACTTTTCCGTGCGCCCGGTTCACCCCGAAGCCTTGTCGGAGCCCGCCGGAACACCTAGCATCCGTCGGCCGCCTGTCAGCACTCCCGCACCACCAGGCGGTACTCAGGCGACAAAGGAGTCCCATGCGCACGCCAACCGGACGGCCCGTGTTCCAACCACGGGTGATCACGGCAGCCGTCTTCGGCACCACCGTCGAGTGGTACGACTTCGCGCTCTACGCCACCGCGGCGTCGCTGGTGTTCAACAAGCTCTACTTCCCCGGCAGCGACCCGCTGGTCGGCACGATCGCCGCGTTCGGCACGTTCGCCATCGGGTTCCTCGGCCGACCGCTGGGCGGCGCCTACTTCGGCGAGCTCGGCGACCGGAAGGGGCGCAAGCATGTCCTGGTGCTCACGCTGCTGCTGATGGGGATCGCCACCACCGGGATCGGCCTGCTGCCCACCTACGGCTCGATCGGCGCGTGGGCACCGCTGCTCCTCGTGGCGCTGCGGTTCGCGCAGGGCTTCGCCGCAGGTGGCGAGAAGACCGGCGCGCTGATCCTGCTGTTCGAGAACGCCCCGCCGAAGTGGCGCGGCCTGCTCAGCAGCCTGCCCGCGATCGGCACCGGCGCAGGCACCCTGCTGTCCACCGGCGCGATGGCGATCGCCTCCACCACCCTGTCGCAGCAGGAATTCCTCGACTGGGGCTGGCGAATCCCGTTCCTACTCAGCGCGGTACTGACGCTGTTGGGGCTGTGGGTGCGCCGTTCACTCGACGAGACCGAGGAGTTCCAGGAAGAACTCGAACGCCGGGCACACGAGGCTCCCCAGCCGCCCGCGACCCGGCGCCCCTGGCGGGAGCGCCTGGCGCAGAGCCGCTTCGCGGAGGCCTGGCGCCGCTACCCCCGAGAGATGATCATCGTCATCTGCGCCGGCGCGGCGGAGAACACCGGCTACTACGTGTTCGGCACCTTCTCCGTCGCCTACGCCGAGAACGCCGGGCTGGTCACCGCTCCCCTGCTCACCGGAATCATGGTCGTATCGGTGGTCAAGCTCGTCTCGGTGCCGCTGTTCGGCGCGCTGTCCGACCGCTGGGGACGCCGCCCGGTAAGCATCTTCGGCGCGCTGGTGATGGCCGCGGCCTGCTACCCGTTCTTCCGCATGGTCGACACCGAGCAGTACTGGGTCACCTGCCTCGCACTGGTGCTGACCCTAGGGATCGGCCAGTCCGCCGTGCTCGGCTCGCAGCCGGCGTTCTTCGCCGAGCTGTTCACCACGAAGGTCCGGTTCACCGCGGTGGGCGTCGCCAACAACCTCGGCACCGTGCTGACCGGCGGGCTCGCCCCCTTGGCAGCCAGCGCGCTCCTGCTCTGGTTCGACCGGAGCGCCCTGGGCGTCGTCGGGCTCCTGCTGGCGACCTGCGCGATCACCGTGGTCACGGTCGCGCTCGCCCGGGAGACCAGGGAGCCGCCGCGGCGACCGGTCCCGGCACCCGGCACGCATCCTTGACCAGTACCGTACAGCGGTATAGCCGTGCCATTAGGAGGAACAGTGGAGGTTGCCCCGTGACGAGACCGCCCGGGGAGAGCGGCGACGGGGTGCGCAGCGTCGCGCGCGCCCTGGAACTGCTCGGCCTGTTCGACGAGACCCACCGGTCGCGCAGCGTGCGAGAGCTGATCGACGCGACCGGGCTGCCGAAGTCGACCGTCGTCCGCCTGGTCGCCACCCTGGAGCAGAGCGCCCTGCTGTGGACGGGCACGGACGGCCGCCTCGCCCCCGGAGCGGGCCTGCTGCGCTGGGCCCGCCTCGCACAGGACGCGTGGCAGCTGCCGCCCGAGGCGGTGGAGTGCCTGCGCACGCTCTCCATCGAGGCGGGCGGCGAATCCACCCGCATCTACGTCCGCCAAGGCGTCACCCGGGTGTGCGTGGCCCAGCACGAAGGCACCCAGCAGCTGCGGCACGTGGTGCGCATCGGCGCGGCGATGCCGCTGTGGGCCGGTGCCTCCGGCCACGTGCTGCTCGCGGGCTGCTCCGACCAGGAGCTGCGCCGCGCCGCGATCGCCGCCGACCGCGGCGCCGGATTCGAGGACGTGCTCGCCGACCGGGTGCGCCGTGCCGGCGAACAGAACTGGTCGGTCAGCCACGGCGAACGCGAAGACGGCGTGTCCGCCGCCGCGGCACCGATCACCGCGGGCGACGAGATCGTCGCCGCGGTGGCCCTCGGCGGACCGACCACCCGGTTCACCGGGGAACGCGTCGCCGCGTTCCTGCCCGCGCTGAGCAGAGCGGCCGAGCAGCTGTCGGCCCTGCGCTTCCTCGGAGGCAGTTCATGACCGGATCCGACTTCCCCGCGGGCGAGCTGCTGCGCGGAGTCCGCGTGCTCGACCTGACCAACGTGCTGGCGGGCCCGTTCGCCGCATACCAGCTGGCACTGCTGGGCGCCGACGTGCTGAAGGTCGAGATTCCCGAGGCCGGTGATCTCGCGCGGCGACTCGGCGCGGACGCGGACCTCAACGAACGCCACCTCGGCGCGTCGTTCCTCGCGCAGAACGGTGGCAAGCGCTCGCTGACCGCCAACCTGAAGTCCGCCCGCGGACGGGAGGTCCTGCTGCGCGCGGTGGGAACCGCCGACGTGCTGGTCGAGAACTTCCGGCCCGGCGTCCTGGACCGGCTCGGCCTCGGCTGGGACGTGCTGCAGGCCGCGAACCCGCGGCTCGTCTACTGCGCGATCTCGGGGTTCGGCCAGGACGGCCCGCTGCGCGACCGGCCCGCCTACGATCAGATCGTGCAGGGGCTGTCCGGCATGATGAGCACCACCGGCACCTCCGAGACCGAGCCGCTGCGTGCCGGGTTTCCGATCGCCGACACCCTCGGCGGCATGGCGGCCGCATTCGCCATCAGTTCCGCCCTGGTGCACCGGGACCGCACCGGCGAAGGCGTGCGACTCGACGTGTCCATGCTGGAATCCGCGCTCACCGCGCTGGGGTGGGCCGTGTCGAACCACCTGATCGCCGGGCGACCGCCGGAGCGGATCGGCAACGACAACGCCACCGCCGCGCCCTCCGGGGCCTTCCGCACCGCCGACGGCATGCTGAACATCGCCGCGAACGAGCAACACCAATTCGTGGCGCTGTGCCGGGTCGTGGGCTGCCCCGAGCTCGCGGAGGACGTCCGCTTCGCCGAACGCGCCGCGCGCAAGGAGCACCGGGCGGCGTTGACCGAACGGCTGGAGGAGGCGCTCCGCGCGCGGACCGCCGCCGAGTGGGAGGAACCACTGGCCGCCGCGGGGGTCCCCGCGGCCAGGGTGCTCACTGTCCCGGAAGCGCTGGAGCAGGACCAGGTGCGGGCCCGGCGGTTCGTGCACGCGCTGCCCTTCCCCGGGCACCCGGGCCGGGAGCTGCGAGTCCTGGGCAGCCCGGTCCGTGTACCGGGAACCGCTCCCGCATCACCGGGCCCGCCGCCGCTGCTGGGCGAGCACACCGACGACCTGCTCGCCGAACTCGGCTACGACACCGACGAGATCGCGCGGTTGCGCGCGGAAGGAGCGGTATGAACGACCCCGCGTTCGACACGGCCGAGCAGTACGAGGAGGCGGTCACCGGGTGGTGGCGCACCGGGATCAGCCGGATCCGCCCCGGCGAGATCCTGCTCCGCGGCTATCCCGTCGAGCAACTGATCGACACGGTGTCCTTCGTGGACATGATCTGGCTGCTGCTCCGCGGCGACCTGCCCGCACCGGCGCAGCGGCGGCTGCTGGAGGCGGCGCTGGTGTCCGCGGTCGACCACGGGCCGCAAGCGCCGTCCATCGCGGTGGCCAGGATGGCGGCGAGCTGCGGGCTGGGGTTGAACGGCGCGGTCGCCACCGGCGCGAATCTGCTCGACGACGTGCACGGCGGCGCCGGGCAGCAGTGCATGGGGCTGCTCGCCGACCTGCACCGCGAGGTCGCTGCGGGCGCGGACCCCGACGAGGTGGCCGCCGAATCCGTCACCCGCCACCGGCAGGCGGGCGAGCACGTGCCCGGTTTCGGGCACCGGTTCCATCCGCGCGACCCGCGCCGCGACCCGCTGCTCGCGCTGGTGTCGGAAGCGGTCGGAGCCGGCGAGGTAACCGGGTGGGCGCTGCGGATCGGCACGGCGCTGGAGCGCGCGCTCGCCCACGGTCGCGCGCGGCCGGTGCCGATGAACATCGACGGCGCCACGGCGATCGTCTACAGCGAGCTCGGCTTCGCCCCGGAACTCGGCCGCGGCCTGTTCGTGCTCTCCCGCAGCGTGGGCATCCTGTCCCACGCGTGGGAGGAGAGGTCCGCGGGAACCCGGATCAAGGGCCCACTCCCCCGTCCGCTGCTGGCCGCCTACGACGGACCACCGGCGCGCGACCTGGACACCTGAGCCGGGGCACCGGCGGGCGGCCTCAGCCCTCCAGGGCCAGCTTCGCCTCCGGACGGGGCGTGCTCCAGGCCTCCCACAGCCGCGCGTAGTGCCCGCCCGCGGCGAGCAGCTCGTCGTGCGCGCCGGACTCGACGACGCGCCCGTCGTCCATCACCAGCACCCGGTCGGCGATCGCGGCCTGCCGCAGCCGGTGCGCCACCACGAGCCCGGCGCGGTCGCGCAGCACCGCGGCCGCGGCGTCCTCCAGGCGGCCGGCTTCGCGGCTGCTCGCCTCGGCGGTCGCCTCGTCCAGCAGCACCACGGCCGGGTCGGCGAGCAGCGCGCGGGCCAGCGCCACCTGCGCGACCCGGTCCGGGCCGAGCGGGTGGCCGAGCTCGCCCACGGCGGTGTGCACGCCCTCGGGCAGCTCCTCGATCCAGTCGGCGCCGACGACGTCCAGCGCGTGCCGGACCTCCGCCTCCGTCGCGTCCTGCCGGGCCAGGCGCAGGTCCTCGATCAGCGGGCCGCTGAACACGTGCGCCTCCTGCGGCACCAGCAGCACCGCGCCCGTCCCGGCCACCGGGCTCCCGCCGAAGGTGACGGTGCCCTCGTCCGGCGCGACCTGTCCCGCCAGCAGCGTCGCCAGCGTGGACTTGCCCGCACCGCTCGCGCCGACCAGCGCGATCGTCTCCCCCGGCTCGATCCGCAGCGACACCTCGTGCAGCACCGGCTCCGCCGAACCCGGGTAGCGGTAGGTCACCCCGTCGGCGACGAGCGCGGCGGGCGCGCCGTCGTGGGTCCCGGCCGGCCGCTCGTGCGGGATGCCGAGGACGCCGACGATGCGCTGCAGGCTCGCGAACGCGGACTGGACCTGGTCGAAGCTGGCCACCAGCAGGCTCAGCGGGTTGAACAGCCGGTGGAAGTACAGCGCCGCCGCGGTGACCGCGCCGACGGTCGCCGCACCTACGTCGACCAGCACGAACCCGGCGACGACGATGGCGGACAACCCGACGAGCTCGGCGATGTTCATCCACTTGCCCCAGCGGGTGGAGAACCACACGACGCTGCGGGACAGCCCGCGCGCCCGGTCCGAGGACTGCTCCACGAGCCCGACGTGCTCGGCTTCGGCGCCGTAGGCGCGCAGCGTGGGCAGCCCCTCCAGCGCGGAGACCAGCGACTCCGCCCGGTCGGCGAACGCGGCCCGCTCCGCGGAATAGCGGCGCGCGGCGCGCGGCAGGTACCAGCGCAGCGAGAACCCGTACACCGGCAGCGCCAGCATCCCCGCCACCATCAGCCACGGGTCGAGCGCGAACAGGCCGCCCATCGTCAGGGCCACCGTCAGCAGGGCGGTGATCCACGGCGCCAGCAGCGCGGCGACGACCTGGCTGATCACCGCCACGTCGTCGCCGACGCGGCTGAGCAGGTCGCCGCGGCCGGAGCGCTCGATCACCGCGGACGGCAGGTGCAGCGCGGCGGAGACGGTGTCCTCCCGCATCCGGGCCAGCACCCGCTGCCCGAGCTTCGCGACGAGGGCGGCGCTGACCGCGGTGAGCACCGCGCTGAGCAGGCCGGCGACGGCGACGACGGCGGTGCGCACGACGATCTCCGCCGGCGTGGTGCCCGCCAGCACCCCGTCCACCAGCCCGCCGATCGCCCACGGCGCGACCAGCCCGGCGAGCGCCGCGAGCACGGCCGTCGCCACCATCGCCGCGGACAGCCCGCGGTGCGGGCGCAGGTAGGCGGCGACGGTGCGCCGCACCTCGACGGCGCCGGCGAGCGGAAGTGCGCGAGTGGTCCCGCTCATCCCACGACCTTTCGGTAGTAGTCGGCGTGCTCGTCCAGCAGGGTCCGGTGCTCGCCGGTGACGACCTCCCCGCCCGCGGTGAGGAACCGCACCCGCTCGGCGCGCGCGAGCAGCACCGGGCTGGTGGTGATCAGGACGGTGGTGCGGGGTTCGCCGTCGCCGTGGCGCAGCGCGTGCAGCCCGTCGGCGACGGCCTCCTCGGTCACCGAGTCGAGCGCGGTGGTCGGGTCGACCAGCACCAGCACGTCGGGGTCGGCGTGCAGCGCGCGGGCGAGCGCGAGCCGCTGCCGCTGCCCGCCGGACAGGCTCAGCCCGCGGGCCCGCACGTGCTCGTCGAGGCCGTCGGGCTGCGCGTCGACGAACGGCGCCGCGCCGGAGGCGACCAGCGCGGGCCGGGGTTCGCCCGCGGTGTCCCGGCCGAGCGCGAGGTTCTCCGCGATGGTCCCGGTGAACAGCTGCGCCTGCCGCGGTTCGACGTGCACCGCGTCCGGTTCGCCGCCGGTCCAGGTGACGGTGAGCCCGTTGCGCGCGCCCGCCGGGTCGCCGCGCAGCACTTCGAGGATCCGCTCGACGTCGCGGCCCTCGGCGACGACGCCGGTGCAGCCGCCCCGGTCCAGCCGCAGCTCCACGCGCGGTCCGGTCGCGGGCCCGGTGTCGCCCGCCGCGTCTTCCTGCTCGTCGAGGACGGCGTCGACGCGCCGACCGCTGGCCAGCGCGGCCGCTCCGATCTGCAGGTACATCCCGGCGGCGGAGAGCGGTTCGGCGATGAACTGGGCCGCGCCGACGGCGGCGACGAAGGACCCGACGGTGATGACCTGCTCGACGGCGAGCAGCCCGGCGGCGCCCACCGACACCGCCAGCACCAGCGTCCCGGCCAGCACCGTCGCCCCCAGCTGCAGCGACCGCCCGACGCCCGCGCGGATCGCGGCGGCTTCCGCGCGCCTGCTGACCTCCCGGTACCGGGCGACGGCGCCGTCCTGCGCGCTGAGGCCGCGCACCACCCGCATCCCGGTCACCAGGTCGGTGGCGAGCGCGGAGGCGGCGGCGAGGCCGTCCTGCTGCCCGGAGACCCGGCGGGACAGCATCGGCGAGACCATGTTCAGCCCGAGGGTGGTGACCACCGCCGTCACGATCAGCAGCGCGCCCAGCCGCACGTCGATGCCGAGCAGCACGACGCAGCTGACGCCGAGTGCCGAGATCGATCCGGCGAGTCCGGCCACCCAGATCACCGCGCGGGAGACCTGGTCGGCGTCGGAGGAGGCGATTGCCAGCAGCTCGCCGTGCCTCCGGCGCGTCCCGGAGCCCAGCAGCGACCGGCCGGCCAGCTGGACCCGCAGCGCGTGCGACTCGTCGATCGCCGCGGCCCGGCCGAGCCGCGCGAACCAGCGGTAGCAGGTGGTCAGTACGGTGAACAGCAGCACCAGCCCGCACACGCACCGGACGAGCGCCCACGGTTCGCCGGTGGCCACGGCCTCGTCCACGGCGAGCCCGATCGCCAGCGGGACCAGCGCCTCGCAGGCCTGGTGCCCCATCAGCAGCAGGGAGGCGATGAGCACCCGCACCCGTTGCCTGCGCAGCACGAGGCGGCGTGCGCGCGACGTCCCTCCGCGTTCCTTCGCGTCCACGCTTGCGGTCCCGATGATCGGCCCCCTTCTCACGGCTAGTAAGGCTTACCTAATTCGGACGCGGAACGCCAGGTATCGCTGATCACACGTCCGTGGAACTCGTCTCAGCGGGGGCGCACGGCGTCGAGCACCAGGTCGAGCACCCGGTCGGTCCGCTCCGGCGCCCCTTCCGCGACGGCGGAGTGGAAAGCGCCGAGCAGCATCGCGAGGACGTCCTCGGCTTCGACGTCCGCGCGCAGCGACCCGTCCCGCGCCCCGGCGTCGAGCAGGGTCGCGAGGGCTCCGGTGATCCGCTCCCGGGTGGTCGACACCGACATGCTCCCGGCGGACCAGCTCGCGGAGAGCGTGTCGAACATGCCCCGCTTGGTGGCGACGAAGGCCGCGTACCGCCGCATCCAGGCGCGCAGCGCCGCGTCGGGCGGGAGTTCGGCGAGCAGTGCGGCGGCACTCCCCGCGACGTCGTCGAGCTCGGTGGCGTAGACGGCCTCGACCAGTGCTTCGCGGGTCGGGAAGTGGCGGTAGAGGGTGCCGATCCCGACTCCCGCCTCGCGGGCTACCGCTTCCAGGGAGACGGTGCCACCGGCAGCGAAGGCGGCGGACGCGGCCGCGAGGAGCTTCTCGCGGTTGCGGCGCGCGTCGGCGCGGGCGGGTCTCTCGGATCCAACCAAAGCGGAGGCTCCTCCGGTCGTGCTACGGTCGCCATACCGGAGGCCCCTCCGCCTCCGTCCCCCCATCTTCCCACACGGACAGGAACCCCCATGTCAGCGTCCACACCCACCCCCGGCGGCCGCGCCGAACTCGCCGGCCGCACCGTGGCCCGGGTCGGCTACGGCGCGATGCAGCTCGAACGATTGCACGACGACCGCGCTGCGGGCCGTGCGGTGCTGCGCCGAGCGCTCGAACTCGGCGTCGACCACATCGACACCGCCGAGTTCTACGGCCACGGGCTCGCCAACGAACTCATCCGCGACGCGGTCGGCGACGGCGCCTTGGTCGCCAGCAAGGTCGGCGCCACCCCGGACGCGGACGGCCCGCTGCCGCTGCGCCTCGCGCAACGCCCCGAGGAGCTGCGCGACGAACTGGAGGCGAACCTGCGCGGCCTCGGGCTGGAGCAGATCGCCCTGGTCAACCTGCGCCGCGCGGAGACCGGCCCCGGCCTGCGCGCGGAGGGCGACCAGCGCGTCGACCTCGACGACCAGCTCGCGACGATGATCGCGCTGCGCGACGAGGGCAAGATCGGCTCGCTCGGGATCAGCAACGTCGGCCTCGACGAGCTGCTGCGCGCGCTACCCGCGGGCATCACCTGCGTGCAGAACGCCTACAGCCTGCTCTCCCGCGGCGACGAGGAACTGCTGCGGCTGTGCCGGGCCGAGGGCATCGCGTGGGTGCCGTACTTCCCGCTCGGCGGCCCGTTCGCCGGAATGCCGAAGGTGACCGAGGAGCCCGCCGTCCTCGACGCCGCCCGCGCCCTGGGCGCCACGCCCGCGCAGATCGGCCTCGCCTGGCTGTTGCAGCACGCGCCGAACGTGCTGCTCATCCCCGGCACCGCCACCCTCGCGCACCTGGAGGAGAACGTGGCCGCCGGATCCCTCGTCCTCGACGAGCAGACCGTCGCCGCGCTCGACGCGATCCCCAGCCGGTCCGGCGACATCGTCGTCGACTGACCGCCCCGGCCGGTACGGCCCCTGCCCGCGGGCCGTGCCGGTCCGGTCACCGGGCGCTAGCGTGGCCCGAGGGGGCCGGACGTCGTCCGCGGTGGCACGTCCGCGCAGGTCGCGGGCCCCCCGAGCCTCCACTTCCGCGAGGGAACGGAGGAGCCGTGGCCAGGATTCCGACCGCGCTGCGCGACCCGCTGCACAACCGCGGCACCGCGTTCACCCCGGCCGAACGCGCCGAGCTCGGGCTGACCGGCCGGCTGCCGTCGGCGGTGGAGACCCTCGACCAGCAAGCGGCCAGGGCCTACGCCCAGCTCGGCAGGCAACCCACGGACCTGGCGAAGTACATCTACCTGGACACGTTGCACGACCGCAACGAGACGCTGTACTTCAAGCTGCTGGTGGACCACCTGCCGGAGCTGCTGCCCGTGGTCTACGACCCGACCGTGGGCGAGGCGATCCAGCAGTGGAGCCGCGACTACCGCCGGTCCCGCGCGGTGTACCTGTCCATCGACCGCCCGCAGGACGTGGCGGCCTCCTTCGAGAACCTCGGGCTGGGGCCGGAGGACGTCGACCTCATCGTCGCCTCCGACGCGCAGCAGATCCTCGGGATCGGGGACTGGGGCGTCAACGGCACGGACATCTCCATCGGCAAGCTCGCCGTCTACACGGCCGCCGCGGGGATCCACCCGGGGCGGGTGCTCGCGGTGAACCTCGACGTCGGCACCGACAACCAGCTGCTGCTCAACGACCCGATGTACCTGGGGAACCGGCACGCCCGCACGACCGGCCAGGCCTACGACGACTTCATCGAGCTGTACCTGTCCACCGCCACCGAGCTCTTCCCGCGCGCACTGCTGCACTTCGAGGACTTCGGCCCGGCCAACGCCCGGCGCATCCTGGTGGACAACGCGAGCACCCGCCGCATCTTCAACGACGACCTGCAGGGAACCGGCGCCATCGTCCTGGCCGCCGTACTCTCCGCGCTCCAGGTGACCGGGCAGCCGTTCGCCGAGCAGCGGCTCGTCGTCTTCGGCGCGGGCACCGCGGGCACCGGCATGGCCGACCAGATCTCGGCCGCGATGGTCCGCGACGGCCTCACCCCGGAACAGGCGAGAGCGCGCGTGTGGCTGGTCGACGAGCACGGCCTGGTCACCGACGACATGGCCGGCCTGCCCGAGCACCAGTCCGCCTACGCCCGACCCGCGGAGCAGGCGCGCGACTTCGACCGCGTCGACGGCGAGATCGACCTGCTCAGCACGGTCCGGCAGGTCCGGCCGACGATCCTCATCGGCACCTCCACCGCCCACGGCGCGTTCACCCGCGAGGTCGTCGAAGCGCTCTGCGCCGGGGTCGACCGGCCGATCCTGCTGCCCCTGTCCAACCCCACCTCGCGCATCGAGGTGCTGCCGCAGCAGGCGATCCCGTGGTCCGGGGGCAAGGCCCTCATGGCGACCGGCATCCCGGTCGACCCGGTCACCTACGAGGGCACCACCCACACCATCGGGCAGGCCAACAACGCGCTGCTCTACCCGGGCCTCGGGCTGGGCACCGTCGTGGCCCGCGCCGGGCGCATCACCGACGGCATGCTGCTGGCGGCAGCGAAGGCGGTCGCCGACGAGACCGACGTCTCCGAACCAGGCGCCTCGCTGCTGCCCCCGGTCCGGAACCTGCGCGCCTCGTCGGCCGCCGTCGCCGTCGCGGTCGCGGCGGCGGCCGTCCAGGAGGGCGTCGCCACCACCGAACCCGACAACCTCGTCCAAGCCGTGCAGGACGCGATGTGGCAGCCCACCTACGGACCGCCGGTGACCCGCTGATCCCGCGCGGCACCGGCCCGGACTCCACCGCCCGGCCCGAAGCAACCATCCGACCTGGAGTGACGACGTGAGCGAGCGCAGGCACGGTCCGTGGACGGCGTTCCGGAACTCGCCGTTCCTGCCCGCGACCGTCCTGGTCCTCATCCTCGCCGCCGCGGCCGGCCTGTTCGCCGGGACGTACACGTTCGCCATGGCCGATCCCACTCCGCACCGCATCCCGGCCGCGGTGGTCGACGGCCCCGCCCCGCCCCCGCAGGCCGGGTTCGTCGCCGGGATGGAGGACGCGCTGGACGCCGGGATCGAACTCCACCGCTTCGCCTCGCACGCCGAGGCCGTCGCCGCCGTCGAGCAGCAGAAGGTCCTGGCGATCCTCAGCGGACAGGACGGCGGCATCCGGCTCGACGTCGCCGGCGCCGCCGGCTCGACGGTGGCGCAGGTCCTCGCCGGCGCGGGACCCCGGGTCGGCGCGTCGATCGGCGTGCCGGTCACGGTGGTGGACCTCAAGCCGCTGCAGCGCGGCGATCCGCGCGGGCTCGCCCTCTTCTACGTGTCGCTGGCCGCCGTCATCATCGGTTTCGTCGGGGCCATCCAGCTCAGCGTGCACGCGCGGCGGCTCGACCCGCTCGAACGGATCGGGTTCACCGCGGCCTACGCGTTGCTCGGCGGCTTCTCGATCACGGCGACCGTGGACTGGTTGCTCGGCGCGGTCTCGTTCCCGTTCGTGGAGTCGTGGTTCATTCTGGCGCTCACCATGTTCTCGTCCGGCATGGTGTTCACGATGTTCAACACCCTGCTGGGGCGCTGGGCCATGCTGCCGACCTGGGGCCTGATGGTGCTGATCGGCAACCCCTCGTCCGGCGGGGCGGTGTCCTGGCCGCTGCTGCCGTCGGTCCTCGGCTGGATCGGCCGCTGGCTGCCGCCGGGCGCCTCGGTCAACGCCCAGCACACCGCCGTCTACTTCGGCGAGTACCAGCACGCCCAGCCCTTCCTCGTGCTCGCGGCGTGGGCGCTGGTGTCCTGCGCGGTCTTCTGGACGTGGCGCCACCGCCACCCCGGCGGGCGGGACACCGCCGACGCGACCGACCGCGAGTAGTCCCCCTGAGCACTCCGCGCCCGAGGCCGGGGCGCCCGGGCGTGCGAAAGCCCCTGCCGGTGATGACCGACAGGGGCTCGGAACCGCTGGTGCGCGCTACGGGAATCTGGTGCGCGTACTGGATTTCTGGTGCGCGATACTGGGATTGAACCAGTGACCTCTACCGTGTCAAGGTAGCGCTCTCCCACTGAGCTAATCGCGCGAGGCGGAGGCGGGAATCGAACCCGCGTACAGGGCTTTGCAGGCCCTTGCCTAAGCCACTCGGCCACTCCGCCGGGTTGGGGCGCTGGGCCGGACTCCGAGCGACCGGGTGCCGATACCCGGAAACCCGAGTTCGACCCGATCGGTTTCCCAGAGCGGATGACGGGACTCGAACCCGCGACCCTCACCTTGGCAAGGTGATGCGCTACCAGCTGCGCTACATCCGCGTGCACCGCGGTGAACTCTCCGGCTCGGCTCCGGAGTCACCGCCGCGTTGCACGGAGAACTTTAGACCACGCCGCCCCCGGCGATCAAAGGGGGGTCGATCGCCGCCCGCGCCGGTCCGCGCCGAGCCGGACCGCGCAGGTCACGGGCGTGATCGTCAGGACAGGTCGTGCGGCAGCAGCCGGGTCAGCGCGTCGTCGACGTTGACCCACAGGTTCTCGTTCCCGGGGACCACGACGTCGTAGGTGCGGTCCAAGAAGTCCGCCAGCTCCTGCGCCGAGGCCTCGAACACCGCGTGCCCCGACGGCGAACTGAGCTCGATCGCGACGACCTCGGGGTCGTCCACCGCGGGCCGGATGCTCACATCCCCCTCACCGGCGTGCGCGATGAGCCCGTCCGCGAGCAGGTCGCGGGCGAACACCCACTCGACCCAACCGGCACGACCGGTGCGGAACGCGGCCACGACCGCGTAGGGGTCGCGGGTGTCGTAGCGCAGTTCGACCTGGACCGGCACGGCCGGCGTCTGCGGGGCCAGCAGATCGAACACCGCCGTCGAACGGAGTGTCACGTGATCGTTTCGCATCGTCCTCGCCTTCCTAACTCCCTCCCGGTCCGCTTATCGACCGAGCAACACAGTTGTGACGCCTCTGCGGGGTCATCTGCTCGCCACCGGGCCTTACATCACCCGGTCGGGGCATACTGAACTTCGGAACGCGGTCGGTGAACTGCGCAGCGTGGCCACATCGCACCCCCCGATCGAACATCGGTCCGAGTCATCGGCACCGGTTCCCGGCGCCGTCCGGAGCACCGGTCGGACCATCCCCACAACGCTTCCGGCACCGTCGTCGAACTCCCGCTCCGCCGCTGCCGGGCACGGTTTCCAGGATAGGCGATGAGCCTGCGCCCACAGGGGTTTCCGCGGGTCGTGCTGAGACACTCGCCACGAGCGTTCGCCGAGACGGACTAACCCCGACATCCGGACGCGGAAGCCCTCACGCCTGGCCGCCACCCGGTCGAGGAGAGCGGTGCCACAGTGTGACCAGGCTCGAAGCGGCGCGGCCGATCCCGGTGCCAGAACTGGGAAAAACCACGTCATGACGCACGTCACATTCTGTCGGCCCGCGCAACCCTTCTCGGACCTGCGCCGACCGGGCCGCCGGGAGCACGGCCCGTATCCTGGTCCCGCGACCCGGCGCCGCGCCGCATCCGCGGACGCGCTGCGGCGAACCCGCAGATCACAGCCCCGCCGGGCCGCGCAGGCGCCCGACACGACGTGGCAGGTGGACTCTGAGCAGGACAGCCGAACCGGGAGCGAGCGAGACCGACGTGGCCCGAGCCGACGACTCCCCGCGCGATGCCCCGCAGCCCCGCCGCAGGCTCCACCGGCTGCGACGTGCGCTCCGCGCCCGCCGCGAACGCATCCGCGCCAACCCGACGCTCAACACGACCTACCGGGTCGGGCTCGGCGCCTTCGGCACCCTGGTGCTCATCGTCGGCATCATCGCCATCCCCTACCCCGGTCCCGGCTGGCTCATCGTGTTCGCCGGGCTCGGCATCCTCGCCACCGAGTTCCACTGGGCGCACCAGGTGAACGTCTTCACCAAGCGCCATTACCGCCGCTGGAGCAACTGGGTCTCCCGCCAGCACTGGACCGTCAAGCTCGGCATCGCCGCCCTGACCGGCATCGTCGTCGTCCTGACCCTCTGGTTGCTGGGCATGTACGCCACCATCGGACGCTGGTTCGGAGTCGACTGGCCGTGGTTGACCTCCCCCCTGCTCGGGCCCTGAAACGGGTGTTGTAGAGTTCTCCATGTCGCCGGGAACGGCGGCACCGGGCGATTAGCTCAGGGGGAGAGCGCTTCGTTCACACCGAAGAGGTCACTGGTTCGATCCCAGTATCGCCCACAAGAAAACGGCCAGGTCCGAGACCCGAAAGGGAATCTCGGACCTGGCCGTTTCGCTTTGCCCGGCCCGAAGGGTCAGCACGCGGTCAGCGAGGCCCGAGCCCGTCGTCAGCCTCATCGGTGAGCGCACGCAGCATGCGATCCCCTCCATCCGTCCGCCGGGTGTAGAGGTCCGGGGTGGTCGAGGACCGTTCATGTCCCAGGACGCGCTGAACCATGTTCACCGGAACACCGTCGTCCACCAACCAGGTCGCGTAGGAGTGCCGCAAGTCGTGGAAACGCAGTCCCTCCCCGGCATTCGCGGCAGCGACCTTCACGGCCTGGCTATGTGTCCGGCGCTTCTCCGTACGCCCCTCCCCTGCCGCGTCCAGCCAAATCGCGACGAAACCGCCGTCCTCCTCGGTGACTTGACCGAGCAGTCCTGCCAGCACGAGCGAAGGCCGCCGCACCCGGGAGCGGAACAGCGTCCGCCGATGCGGTTTTCCCGCCATGTTCGCGAAAACCGGTGCACGCTCACTCGATGGAGGCCACTCCCGCAAGTGGTCGCGACTATGCCGGGCCGGCCAAGGAGGCAACGGCACCGATCGCCTTCCCGCGCTGGACTTCGGGAACGGCTTGAACGAGGTGTTCCGGCTGACCTCCACCACCGTCCGGATCACGCTCAGCGTTCCCGCTTCCAGGTCAAGAGCGTCCGGGCAGAGACCGACGACCTCGCCCCACCGAAGCCCAGCACCACCGGCCACAGCGACGAGGGAGCGATAGTAGTCGGGCACCGCGGGCACAGCTTCCGGCGGAAGTCCTCCCGGCTGATGATCTGCTCAGCGGTCTCCCGCTTGCGCCGGCGACGTCATCGCCAAGCTGCACCAGCTCTAGTCCCAAGCCAGTGCCCCAGGGTGCTCGTGTTCAGAGTTTCTTTTCTTCATCAAGGGCGGCCCCTGCGGGGCCGCCTGCCAGCTGTATGCGAGCCCCCCGGCCAAGTCGGGGGCGCAGAAGGAAGGCAGGCGGCCGGGAACCGCGCAGGGGTCGTCGAAGAGATCGGTCACGAGCATCCGTCGCCCGGGCAATGGCGGGCTTGGGGCACATTTCCAAAGCCGGTGTGGCTGGGAGGACAGGGTGGTCGCCTTGGCCACTCCCGTGGGCCCGTCACCGGGCGTCGTGGCTCGCCTGCTGGTGGTTGCGTCTCACAGAAGGCCGGGAAGTGACGTCTCGTTGCGCTGGCTCGGTGGATTTGGCCGTGGTTGATCGTGTGTTGCGGCACACTGATCGGCGTGGTGGAGGACGCGAAGACCCGCAACGACTTCAGCGGCACCGGCGAAAGCGTGGTTCAAGCCGGCCAGGTGCGGGATGTCTACCAGACCACGCAAGTCCACCCGACCGAGCCGGTGGCGTGGCCGTGCCGGGTGGGGGTGGTGCCGCTGCCGGCGGACTGTTTCCAGTATCGGGCGTCGAGTGCGGAACTGACCGATGTCGCCGGGGCGGGCGAGACCACGGTGCTCACCCAGGTGTTGGCCGGCCTCGGCGGAGTGGGCAAGACGCAGCTGGCCGCGCAGTTCGCCGAACATCACTGGGCTGCCCAGGATGTGGATCTACTGGTGTGGATCACTGCGAGCTCCCGCGAGGCGATCGTGTCCAGCTACGCCACCGCCGCGACCAAGATCGGACTCACTCGCGGAGACGGCGATGAGGACCGTGCGAGCCAACGGTTCCTCGAATGGCTCGCGGAAACCGACCGGCCCTGGCTGATCGTGCTCGACGATCTCCACGACCCCGGCGACCTCCGTGATCTATGGCCGCCGCAACGCTTCATTGGCCGAGTCGTGGTCACCACCCACCGCCAAGACGCCAGCCTCGCCGCTCATCATCGTCACCTGATCAAAGTCGGGCTGTTCACTTCGTCCGAAGCTGTCGGCTACATCCGTGCGAAGCTCACCGACAGGCCGGAACTAGCCGAGGGGGCGGCGGAACTGGCCGATGATCTCGGTTACCTGCCCCTCGCACTGGCCCAGGCCACGGCGTACCTTCTCGACCGGAATCTCACCTGCGCCGACTACCGGCGACGCCTAGCCGACCGCCGTCGGCAACTGGCCCAGTTGCTGCCCGAAACCGGCAGCCTCCCCGATGACCACCAGGACACCGTGGCCGCTACATGGTCACTGTCCCTCGACTGGGCCAACCAGCTCAGCCCCGCAGGACTGGCCCGTCCGTTGCTGCAACTGGCGGCGGTGCTCGATCCCAACGGCATTCCAGGGGACGTCTTCACCACTGCTGCGGTGCAAGCCCACCTCGCTGACGCGTTAGAGGACCCGGGCGCTGTTGAGGCGGATCGCGTCGCCGACGCGCTGCAGAACCTCCGGAGACTCAGCCTGGCCGATATCGACCACACCGACCGCTACCGCACCGTGCGAGTCCACGCTCTCGTGCAGCGCGCCACCCGCGAGACCTTCCCCGAAGACCACAGCGCAACGCTCGCCCACGCCGCCGACGCACTGCTCGAAATCTGGCCCGAAATCGAACGCGATACCGCTCAAAGCCAGGCACTCCGCGCCAACACCGACCACCTCCACACCCACACCGTCGCCCATCTGTGGCACCCAGACGCCCATAGCGTCCTCTTCCGCGCAGGCAGCAGCCTTGGCGAAACCGGGCTTGTCGCCCACGCCGCCACCTACTTCCACCACCTCCACGATCAAACCCACCACACACTCGGCCCCGACCACCTGGACACCCTGACCACCCGCAACAACCTCGCCTCCTGGCAAGGCGAAGCAGGAGACCCGACCGGCGCAGCACACGCCTTCGAAGAACTACTCACCGACTACACCCGGATACTCGGCCCCGACCACCCGGACACCCTGACCACCCGCAACAACCTCGCCTCCTGGCAAGGCAGAGCAGGAGACCCGACCGGCGCAGCACACGCCACCGAAGAACTGCCTGGCTCCTAGTCGTGTTCTTGGAGCACATGCGGCTCGGAGGTGACCGAAGACGACGGCAACTGACCGGTGGTTCATGGCTGGCCGCCCCCGGTACTCGTGTCGAACAGGCCCTGTCGTCCCGGAAACTCCGGCTTCAACGCGACCGACGGGGTCGGCAGCAGATCAGCGGCGCCCCGAAGCGCTGTAGGGTTCCGGTGGGAGTTCGAGGGGCGCTGCAGCGGGTTCGGCCTGTCACGCTCGGGTTCCTGTTTCCGGCCAAGGGCGTCTTCCGTGGTGGAGGAGACCGCTGTGGCACTGCGCTCGAACGAGATCACCTACTCCGCTCCCGAGGTCGGCGAGCACGCGGCGTTGCGGGCGATGGCCCGGGAGTCGTTCGCCGCGACGTTCGGGGCGCGGTACGACGCGGGGCCGTTCGGGGTGTTCCTCGACGAGGCTTACGGGCCCGGTGGGTCGATGGATCGGGATCTGGGGAACCCGGACGTGCGGTGGCTGGTGGCGTTCCACCGGTCGGCGCCCGTCGGGTACGCGAAGGTGACGCCGTTGCGGGCGCCCGCGGTGGACCCCGCGCCGGGCGCCGTTGAGCTGCAGCAGATCTACGTGCTCGCGGAGTGGCACGGTCGCGGGGTGGCCGTCGAGCTCGTGGAGTGGGCGTTGCGGACCGCCGCCGCGCGGCGGGCTCCGGAGATCTACCTGACGGTGTTCGACCACAACGAGCGGGCGAAGCGGTTCTACCGGCGGTACGGGTTCGCGGAGGTCGGCCGCTGCACGTTCACGCTCGGCGACCGGGTCGACGACGATCGGATCTGGCGGCGCGAGCTCTGACGTCCGGGCCGGGCCGCGGGTACCGCACGGCCGAGCGGAGCGGCCGGGGAAACGCGCCGCCGAGCCCCTTCGCGACTCCGACCCCGGCTCGACCGAGGCTCCGCCCGCGACTCCGAACCCGGCTCGACCGGGGCTCCGACCCCGGCTCGACTGAGCCGCCGCGATTCCCCCGGCGCGGCCCGGCCTCCGCCTGCGATCCCGGATCCGGCACGACCTGACCTGCACCCGCGATCCGGTGCTGCCGGGCCGGGCCCCGTTCGCCGGGGCTCGTGCCGATGGGAGGAAGGGCGGGCCGCGGACCTGCACCGAGCGTGCTCACCGATCCAATCCACGCATCACTCGATGCGAAACAAGTCTTGGACGGGATCGGTCGCTGCTCCTTACGCTCACCTGCAATCGCAGTCCGCTGTCAGCCAGGAGGAACGCACATGCCGGCCATCGCTCCCAGCGAGCTCGCCCACCGCCTCGGTTCGGGGCTGTTGTCGTTCCCGGTCACCCACTTCACCGATGATCTCGAGTTCGACGAGGCCGCGTACCGGGACAACATCGCCCGGTTGGCGAAGTACGACGTGGCGGGGTTGTTCGCGGCGGGCGGCACCGGCGAGTTCTTCTCGCTCACCCCGTCCGAGGTCGGCCGGGTCGTGCGCGCCGCCGTCCAGAGCGCCCCGGAGAGCACCCCGGTGCTGGCCCCGGCGGGGCACGGCACCGCTCAGGCGGTGGCGTTCGCCGAAGACGCGGAGGCCGCCGGGGCGGACGGCGTGCTGCTGTTCCCGCCCTACCTGACCGAGGCGTCCGCGGCGGGCCTGGTGGCGCACGTGCGCGCGGTGTGCGCGGCGACCTCGCTCGGCGTGGTGATCTACAGCCGGGCGAACGCGGTGTACACGGCGGAGGCGGTCGCGGAGCTCGCCGACAGCTGCCCGAACCTGATCGGGTTCAAGGACGGCGTGGGAGACCTGGAGAACATCACCCGCATCCACTCGCGGCTCGGCGACCGGCTCGTCTACATCGGCGGGCTACCGACCGCGGAGACGTTCGCGCTGCCCTACCTGGAGCTCGGCGTCACCACCTACAGCTCGGCGATCTTCAACTTCCTGCCGGAGTTCGCGCTGGCCTTCTACGCGGCGGTGCGCGCGGGCGACCGCCCGCGGGTGCGGCGGCTGCTCGACGAGGTCGTGCTGCCGTACACGGCGATCCGGGACCGCAGCCCGGGCTACGCGGTGAGCATCGTGAAGGCGGGCCTGGACCTGGCGGGCCACCCGGCGGGCCCGGTGCGGCCGCCGCTGACCGACCTGGACGAGCAGGAGCGCGCGCTGCTGTCCGAGGTGATCGCGGTGTCGCGCACGCTCGCCCCCTGAGCCGCGGGGCCGGGCGTCGACGCGGAACCCGGCCCTGCCCCCGCTCCGTGCACCTTCCAACGCTGTGAGGAACGCATGACTCCACCCCCGCCCCCGGAGACCGGCCGGTCCGTGCTCGACCCGCCCGGCACGGGGCGCCCCGATCAGCACGAACGGGGCGCCCCCGACGCCGCACCCGCGCGGCGCCGCCGCGGCCCGGCCCGGGAGTCCGTCCTGGCCGCCGCGAAGGCCGTCGCGGGCATCGTCGGGCTGTTCGCGCTGTGGGAGATCGCCGTGCGGGTCTTCGACCCGCCGGAGTACCTGATGGTCGGCCCGCTCTCCGCGTTCGTGGAACTGGCCGAACGCCCCGGCTACTTCGCGGAGAACACGTTCATCACGGTGCAGGAGGCGCTGGCCGGGTTCGCGCTCGGCACCGCCCTGGGCGTGCTGTGCGGGGCGGCGCTGCACTACTCGACGACGGTGCGCAGCTTCCTGTACCCGGCGCTGATCGCGATCGACACGGTGCCGAAGGTGGCGCTGGCGCCGCTGTTCATCGTGTGGTTCGGCTTCGGCTTCGAGTCGAAGGCGTTCGTGGCGATGGCCATCGCGTTCTTCCCGCTGGTGATCAACACCTACGACGGGTTGCGCTCGGTGCCGCACGAGCTGCAGGAGCTGGCGCGGATCAACAAGGCCTCGCAGTGGAAGAAGATGACGAAGATCGAGTTCATCCACGCGATCCCGTCGATCCTCTCCGGCGCGAAGATCTCCATCTCGCTGGCCGTCGGCGGCGCGGTCGTCGGCGAGTTCATCGCCGGGTCGAAGGGCCTCGGCTACGTGATCATGCTGGCGAACAGCCAGATCGACCTGCCGTCGATGTTCGCCGCGTTCATCGTGCTGGCCGCGATCGCGCTGGTGCTGTTCTTCCTGGTCGACCTCGCCGGGCGCAAGCTCGTCCCGTGGAAGCAGCACACCCGATGAGGCCGCGGACGCTGCTCGCGCTGGGCTCGGTGCTGGCGCTGCTGGCGCTGGTGTCCTGCGGCGCCGACACCGGGCGGGAGCGGATGTCGCTGATGCTCGACGTCAGCTGGCTGCCGAAGCACGCGCCGTTCGTGTCCGCCGTCGAACGCGGCTTCTTCGCCGCCGAGGGCATCGACCTGGAGGTCATGCCGGGCTCCGGCTCCACCAACACCGTCACCGCCGTCGACACCGGCAAGGTCGACTTCGGCTGGGCCGACTACGGCTCCTCGGTGCTCAGCCAGGGCCGGGGCGCCGAGGTCAAGCAGGTCAACCTGGTGCAGGCGCGCTCCGCCTACGCGGTCATCGCGCTCGCGGGCACCGGCATCGACGACTGGCAGGACCTCCGGGGCAAGACCGTCGCCACCGAAGCGACCGGGGCGATGACCGCGATGTGGCCGTACGCGCTGAGCAAGCTCGGCATGGCCGTCGAGGACGTGAACGTCGTGCACGCCACCGGCGCCGCGAAGATGCCCGGCCTGGTCGCCGGGCAGTGGGACGCGAACCTCGCGCTCTACGTCTCCGACCAGCCGACGCTCGACGCGCTGGACCGGGAGGCCACCGTGCTGAAGTGGTCCGACCTGGGCATCGACCTGTACGGCAACGGCATCGTGGCCTCCGACGAGAAGCTGCGCACCCACCCGGACCAGGTGAAGCGGTTCAACCGCGCGATGCAGCGGGGTTTCCTCTGGGCCTGCGACCACCCGGAGCAGGCCGCGCAGGACTTCGGCGAGGAGGTCAGCGGGTACGAGGACCGCACCGTCGTGCTCGCCATCGACGAGCAGTGCGAGCTGAACTGGGGCGCGGGCGACGCCTACGGCGAGATGGACGACGCGGGCGTCCAGCAGATGATCGACGTCGCGCGGGACTTCCTCGGGCTCAGCCCGGACGCGCACCTCACCCCCGCCGACGTCTACAGCAACGACTACCTCGAACCGCTGCACCGCGGCCAGACGATCACAACGCCGTGACGGAGAGCCAGATGAGCCACGAATACGCGATTTCGGTGAACGACGTCGGCAAGACCTTCCGGTCGCGGGACGGGCAGCACAACACCGTCCTGCGCGGCATGGACTTCCGCGTGCGGCCAGGGGAGTTCGTCTCCATCGTCGGCCAGTCCGGCAGCGGCAAGACGACCCTGCTCAAGACCATCTCCGGGCTCCAGGACCCCACCGAGGGCGAGATCCTGGTGAAGGGGCGCCCCATCAAGGAAGGGCTGGAGGACATCGCGATGGTGTTCCAGAGCCCGGTGCTGCTGCCCTGGCGCAACAACCTCGACAACGTGCTGCTGCCGCTGGAGTTCCGCGGCACCCGCGATCGCGCGGCCGAGGACTACGCGCGGGAGCTGCTGGAGATGGTGGGCTTGGGCGACCGCGCCACCCGCTACTCCTACGAGCTCAGCGGCGGCATGCAGCAGCGCGTCGCCATCTGCCGCGCCCTCGTGTCGCGGCCCGAGCTGCTGCTGATGGACGAACCGTTCGGCGCGCTCGACGCCATGACCCGGGACTCGATGAACTTCGAGATCCAGCGGATCTGGCGCAACACCGGGTGCAGCGTCCTGTTCGTCACGCACAGCATCCCGGAAGCGGTGTGGCTGGCCGATCGCGTCGTCGTGGTCGGCGGCAAACCGGGCCGCATCGTCGCCGACGTCGACGTCGACCTGCCGCGGCCGCGCGGCAAGGAGCACCGCTTCTCCCCCGCCTTCTCCGAGTACGCGACCGAGATCGAGTCGCACATCGGCGTCACCACCGGCATCAGCTGATCACCACCCAGGAGGAACACATGTTGCACCTCACCGCGGACGAGGCACTGGTCGAGCAGCACTACGGGCTCGACGCCCGGCGCAGCCTGCTGTTCTCCGCGATCCGCCTGGACTCGCACCCGCTGGTGAGCCCGCTGATCGCCGAGCGCGACGGCGAGCGCCACCTGCTGGTGCGCCAGCAGGAGCAGGGCAACGCGCTGTCGGCGGGCGTGCCCGCGGAGCAGATCCGCTTCTACGCCCCGTGGGTGACGATCGATCCGCGGGTCGTCGAAGGCACCCGGGTGGCGGGTTCGCTGCCGGAGCTCGTCGCCGAACTCGCCGGGGACGGGCGGGTGCACCTGGCCGCGGACGTCGTGCTTGCCCACCACCGGGCGTTCACCGCCTCCGGTGCCCTGGAGGTCACCGTCGACGCCACCACGCCGCGACCGGTGGTCGCCCACGAGGTGGACACCGCATCCGTGCTGGCCCGGTTCGCCGAATGGCGGTCCGAGGGCGCGCGGGTCGCGGAGAAGCTCATCGACGGGGTCGAGCACCTCGACGGGCTCGCCGCGGAGATCCCCGACGGCACGGACACCCGGTACGCGGCGCTGACCGAACTGGCCACCGAGCGCGCGCTGGACGCGGTGCTGCTGGCCGCCACCCCCAACCACACCGAGGTCACCGGGCACGAGCAGCCGGCCGGAGCGGTCGCCGTGTGGCTGCCCGCCGCCGGGCGCCTCCTCGTGCTCGCCCCGGAAGGCACCTCCGGGCTGCCCGGCACGCCCGTCGGCCGGTACGACTCGTTCGGGGCCGCGGTCGCCGAGCTGAGCCCCGGCCCGCGCGTCGGCGTCGAGGAGGAGTTCGTCGGCATCGGCTTCGCCCAGGAGCTGGAGCAGGCCGGCAGCGAGCTCGTCGGCGTCTCCGCGGCGCTCGGGCACTGGCGCGACGTCCGGGACCACGAGGACCTCGCGTTCCAGATCATCGCCGCGCGGACCAGCGTGTTCGCCATCGAAGCCGCGCTGGCCTGGGCGGAGCGGGGCATCGAGGAGGGCCGCGAGTTCACCGAGCTCGACATCTACGCCGTCTACCTCGACAAGATCGTCGAGTTCCGCACCGAGCGCGACATCCCGTTCGGCATCGAGCCGTACTTCACCAACCTGCACTCGTCGAACCGGATGCTGTTCCCGGGGCCGCCGGTGGACTTCCCGATCAACCGGGACACCACCTGCATCCAGCTCGACGCGGGCGTGCGGATCGTGGCGGGCGGCGTCACCGTCGCCACCTCCGACATGGCCCGTTCGCTGCCGCGCACCGCGGGCGCGAAGGAGGCGTACGCGTTCTTCTTCGACGTGGTGCGCGAGGGCATCATCGGGCAGCTACGCCCCGGCGTGGTGTGCCAGGACGTGCACGAGGGCACGTTGGAGTATTTGGCGCCGCACCTGGACCGGATGCGCGAGATCGGCGTGCTCGGCACCGAGGTCGACTTCAACACCGAGTACCGCAAGCGCAACGTCGGGCACCTGATGGGCAAGCAGGAATCGTTCGCGAACGAGCTGCGCCCCGGCTACGAGCACGTGCTGCGGGTCGGTTCGTTCGGCGCCGCCGAGATCCCGTGGCGGTACGACGACGTGGCCATCGGCACCGAAGACCTCTGGTACATCGGCGCGGACCGGACCTACGTGGTGAGCAAGTGGTGAGCGCCGTCCGCAGCAGGCTCGCCGAGCTGTCCCTGGAACTGCCGGTGCTCGGCCCGCCGAAGTACGCCTACGAACCGGCGGTGCTGTCCGGGGAACTGCTGCACGTGTCCGGGCAGATCTCCCGCACCGCCGCCGGCGAGGTCCTCGGCGGGCGGCTCGGCGCGGACGCCGACGTGGCCGCCGGGGTGGCCGCCGCGCGGGTCAGCGCGCTGAACCTGCTGGCGCGGGTCGACGACGCGGTGGGGCTGGAGAACGTGGTGCGGGTGCTCAAGCTGAACGCGTGGGTGAACAGCACCCCGGACGCGATCCAGCAGCCCGAGGTGGTCGACGGCGCCTCCCGGCTGCTGATCGACGTGCTCGGCGACGCGGGCAGGCACGCCCGCACCGCCCTGCCCGCACCGACGCTCCCGCAAGGGGCGCTGGTCGAACTCGACGCGGTCATCACCGTCCGCTCCTGATCGCCCGATCCACACCCGAGGTCCGGTTCGGGAGGCGGAATCCCGCCCCTGGGCCGGACCTCGGCGCGTCCGTCCACGATGGACACCCGATCCGCCGGACGCGGGTCCGCGTTCAGTCCTCCGCTGCCGGGGCCGGGGCCGGGTGCGCCGCCCGGCGTCGCCCGGTGACGAGCCGCGGGCGGGTTCCGGGCGTCGGGGCGGTGAGCACGACGAGGCAGCCGAGGACGAGGGCGATGCCGACCCAGCCCGCGGCGGGCAGCCGTTCCCCGACGACGAGCACGGCGAGCACCGCGGCGACCGCCGGTTCCAGCAGCGACAGCGTGGTCGCGGTGCTCGCGGCGATGTGCCCGAGCCCCCAGCCGAAAAGCAGGTAACCCAGGAACATCGGCACCAGCGCCAGGTAGGCCCCGACCGCCGCGTTCGCCGCCGACGCGAGCAACGGCGCCCCGGTCGCGACCAGCACCGGCAGCAGCAGCACCCCGCCGAGCCCGAAGATGCCGCCCATCGCCACCGCGGACGAGACACCGCCGCTGATCAGCCGGTGCGCGGCCCACGAGTACGTCGCGTAGGTGCCCCCGGCCACCAGGCCGAGGACCACGCCCAGCGCGCTCCCCCACCCGGGCGCGACCGCGCCCGCCGGGGGCGGGCGGCCGGCGGGGAGCGGCCCGCCCCGCCCCCCCCCCCCCCCCCCCCCGCCGCCCGCCCCCCCCCCCCCCCCCCCCCCCCCCCCGGGGCGCCCCCCCCCCCGCGCGGCCCCCGGCCGCACACAGCAGCACCGTCCCGGACAACCCGAGCCCCGCGCCGAGCAGCCAGCGGCGGCTCAGCCGCCGCCCGTCGACCACGCGCTCGACCAGCGCGGACGCCAGCGGCGCCGACCCGATCGACACCACGGTGCCCGCGGCGACCCCGGCCAGGTGCATCGAGCTGTAGAACGCCAGCGGGTAGACGGCGACCGCCACCGCGCCCAGCAGCACCGGTCCCGGCCGGGCGCGCAGCAGCCGGGCCCCGCGCACCAGGCGCGGGCCGGCGACCAGTGCTTGCAGCAGGCCGCCGGTGCCCATCGCGACGGCCCCGATCGCCAGCGGCCCCACGTCGGGTGCGAAGCTCGCCGCGGTCCCGGTGGTCGCCCACAGCACCGAGGCGAGCAGCACGGCCACCACTCCGAGCGAGCTGCCGTTGCGGCTCACAGCCGGCCCACCAGGTCCGCCGCCATCGTCCGCGCGTGCCGCAGCCGTTCCCCGTCGCCTTCGAGCCCGGCGCGGGCCATCGCACCTTCGAGCAGGAACGCCAGGTGTTCGGCGGCGGCGCGCGCGTCCTCGGGCCGGTCGGGCAGCTGCTCGCCGAGGGCGTCGGAGAGCAGCGACTCGACCTCTTCCTTGTGCCTGCGCACCACCGCCCGGCCGTCGTGCCCGGCGGGCAGCTCGGCGGCCGCGTTGAGCAGCCCGCAGCCGCGGAACCCGTGCTCGTGGGCGAGTTCCGCGTGGTCCGCGTACGCGTCGAAGACGGCGAGCACCCGGCCGCGCGCGTCCGCGGCCCGCGCCAGCCGCCGCCGGTGCAACTCCCGCCACTCCTCGTGCCGCGCTTCGAGGTAGGCGCGCACCAGATCCGCCTTGGAGGAGAAGTTGTTGTACAGGCTCATCTTCGCGACACCGGCTTCGGTGGTGATCGCGTCGATCCCCGTCGCGGACACCCCGTCCCGGTAGAAGCGGCGCGCCGCCGCCGCGAGCAACCGCTCGCGCGCGCTGAGCCGAGCACCCGCACCGACCACCGCAACCTCCTCGCCACCGCGACTGGGTAGACCAGTCTACCTAGCCAGCTGCCGAGGACCAGCTCGCCCCGGACGGCCGAGCACTCGACCGGACGACCTCGCGACGACCCGGACGATCGGCGATCAGCACAGGTCGTAGCGCGGGATGGTGCCGAGCAGGTGGGTCAGGTCGGTGCCGGGCGCGAGGTCCCGCGCCGGGGCGCGGCGGGTGAACAGCCGGGCCGCGTCGGCGCCGCCCAGCTCGGCGCGGCGACCGCGGACCCGCAGCCAGGCTCCTTCCCGCAGGGCGAGCACCGGTACGTCGTTGTGCTCCAGGAACTCGGCGAGGCGCTCGTCGCGGCTCTCGCCGCGGTGCGTGCTCGCCGGGTCCGGCGGCAGGTAGTGCGGGTTGATCTGGAACGGCACCAGGCCGAGCGCGGCGAACGAGGCCGGTTGCACGATCGGCATGTCGTTGCTGGTGCGCAGGCTCGGGCAGGCCAGGTTGGTGCCCGCGCTGGAACCCAGGTACGGCACGCCCGCCAGCACGGCGCGGCGCAGCGCGCGGACTAGGCCCTGCCGCTGCAAGGTCGCGAGCAGCCGGAACGTGTTGCCCCCACCCAGGAACACGGCTTCCGCCGACGCGATGGCGCGCACCGGATCGGTGGCGCGGTGCAGGCCGTCGACCTTGATCCCGGCGGAGCTGAGCACCGAGTGCGCGATGCGCGCGTAGTCGTCGAAGTCGCGGCGGGCGTAGGGGATGAACAGCATCCGCTCCCGGCCGGCCATCAGCTCCGCGATCGCGGGCAGTGCGTGCCCGAGGAAGCCCGGTGACCCGTGCACCCGTGAGCTCGACAGCAGGAGCAGCTGCACCACGGCATTCCCTCCCCGCACCCGTGAACCGGAGCGAACCCTACCGCCGCCGCTGGAACCGGTGGGGCGGGACGGGCAGGATGACCGGCATGGCCGGAGACGAGGACGTGACGATCATCGGCGGCGGCATCGTGGGCCTGGCCACGGCGCGGGCGCTGGCCCGCGGGGGCGCGGCCGGGCGGATCGTGGTGCTGGAGAAGGAGCCGGCCGTGGGCGCGCACCAGAGCGGCCACAACTCCGGCGTGCTCCACAGTGGACTGTACTACCCGCCGGGCAGCGCGAAGGCGCGGTTCGCCCGCACGGGAGCGGAAGCGATGCACCGGTTCTGCGCCGAGCACGGGGTTCCGGTGCGGCGCACCGGCAAGCTCGTCGTGGCCACCCGGCCGGAGCAGCTGCCGCGGCAGGCCGAGCTCGCCCGCCGCGGCACCGCCAACGGCGTTCGCCTGTCCGAAGTGGACGGTTCGGCGATCGCCGAGCGGGAACCGCAGGTGCGCGGGCTTCGCGCGCTGCTGGTGCCGGACGCGGGGATCACCGACTTCGGCGCCGTCTGCGCGGCGCTGGCCGCGGACCTCGCCGCCGACGGCGTCGAGGTCCGGGCCGGCTGCGAGCTGCGCTCGGTGCGCCGCGACGGCGACCGGCTCGTGCTGGGCACCAAGACCGGCGAGGTGCGCACCCGGTTCGCGGTGAATTGCGCCGGGCTGCACAGCGACACCGTGGCGGAGCTCGCGGGCACCCGGCCGGCCGCGCGGATCCTGCCGTTCCGCGGCGAGTACTACGAGGCCGCGCCGGGGCGCCGCGACCTGGTGCGCGCGCTGGTCTACCCGGTGCCGGACCCGGCGTTCCCGTTCCTCGGCGTGCACTTCACGCGGATGGCCGACGGCGGGCTGCACGTGGGGCCGAACGCGGTTCCGGCGCTGGCCCGCGAGGGCTACGACTGGCGGACCTGGTCGGCACCGCACCTGCGGCGGCTGCTGCGCGATCCGGCGTTGCGGGCGCTGGCGAAGCGCTACTGGCGGACCGGTGCGGCGGAGATCGCGCGCTCAGCGGTGAAACCGCTGTTCGTGCGGGCCGCGCGGGAGCTGCTGCCGGGGTTGCGCGGGACGGACCTGGTGCCCGCGCCCGCGGGGGTGCGGGCGCAGGCGGTCCGCCCGGACGGCACCCTCGTCGACGACTTCCTGGTGCACGAGGACGACCGCTGGGTGCACGTTCTCAACGCGCCCTCCCCCGCGGCGACCGCGTCGCTGCGCATCGGCGAGGACATCGCGGACCGGGTCGGCGCCAAGCTCGCCTAGGCCCGGCCCGCCGGACGCGTGCGGATCAGTAGTAGCCGCGGTCCCGGTAGTCGCGGTACTCGCGGTATTCGCGGTATTCGCGCTCCCGGTTCTCCGCGGCGTTGATGCTGATCCGGCGCACCACGCCGTGCAGCACGCTGCTGACGATCGTCACGACCAGCGCGCCCCAGAACGCGGCCCAGAACCCGTCCACGTGGAACGGCATGTTCAGCTCGCCCGCCACGTACCCGGCGAGCCAGAACAGCAGCGCGTTCACCACCAGTCCGAACAGCCCGAGCGTGACCAGGTACAGCAGGCAGCCGAACGTCTTCGCGATCGGCTTCAGCACCGCGTTGATCACGCCGACCACGACCGCGACCACCAGCAGGGTGACGATCTTCGTTCCGGCGTCCGTGCTCGCGTCGCCGAGCTCGATGCCGGGCAGCGCGGTCGTCGCCCACACGGCGACCGCGGTGATCAGGATGTGCAGCAGGACCGTCACGAAGTGGCCTCCCGAGTTCGCCGTGGAGCCTTGCACGCTACCGTTCCGGCCCCGCCCGGGAACCGCCCACCGCGAGACGCGGGGATGCACCTGTTCAGGCGAACATCTCGTCGGTCAACCGGCGGATCGCCTCGGCGCGGGTGCACTGCCCGGCCCGCTCGTAGGCCTCGACGAAGCGGAAGACGAGCCCTTCGCGCAGCCCCCACGGGCACAGGTCGATCTCGTCGACGCCGAGGGCGCGCAGCAGCGAATCAGCGGTGATCGCGCCGGCGAGGATGCGCCGCGCCCTGCTGCGGGAGACGCCGGGGAGCTTGGCGCGCTCGGCCTGGCCGAGTTCGGCGAGCTGCGGGATCCACCGGGTCAGGTTCGTGCGCGCCAGGGTGTCCGGGTGCCGCACCAGCCGCTTCGACGAGCTCGCGGCGAGCACCGCCAGCTGCCGCAGCACCTTCGACTGGCCGACGGGCTGGCCGAGCCTGCGCCCGCGGAACGGGGCCAGCTCGACCGGGGCGACCGCTTCGACGGCCGCGTACAGGGCGGCGACCTGCTCCGGCGGCGGCGGGTCGGCGGGCAGGTGTTCGCGGGTGAGCCGGGCGGCACCCAGCGGCATCGACACCACTTCGTCCGGGTAGGGACCGGATCCGGTGGCGACCTCGGCGGTGCCGCCACCGATGTCGATGGTGGTCAGCGGGGTGTCCTCGCGGCCGTGCCAGCGACGGGCCGCGTGGTAGCAGAGCGCGGCTTCGGCGTGCGGGGTCATCGAGCCGATGCGGGTGCCCGCGGCGTCGGCGAGGCGGGCGCGCAGCTCGGTGCCGTTGGTGGCGTCGCGCACCGCGGCGGTGCCGAACGCGACGAGCGGTCCGCGCAGGTCGGTGCCGACGGCGCGCACGCAGCCCGCGACGGCGCGAGCGGCCTGCTCGATGCCCTCCTCGGTCACCGAGCCATCGGCGAGGGTGTTCTCGCCGAGGCGGGTGCGCTCCTTGTGGCTCCAGGAGGCGCGGGGCAGCCTGCCGCGGTCGAGGTCGACCAGTTCCAGCCGCGCCGCGGTGGAACCGATGTCGAGGAGTCCGAGCTTCATACCACCCTCACGTGTAGTCCGGACGGGCCTTCGAGGCGTAGGACGTACCTCCAGGAGCAGCAGCGCAGAACCATCGGCATGGCCGAATCATGCCGTATGCACAGGTTTTGTTCATCGCCCGTTCGGACTTTCTTGATCCGTAATTGATGTCACTGGTACATGAGCACTTCCGATGTCACACCAGGTGGTGTTACAAAGGAGTCACCCCTGACCGCTACCAAGCGGTAACCTCGGGGCGACCAGGTGCTGCGGCTGGAACGCGAGGTGCGCCCACCCGGCAACGTCAGCGACGGAGAGGACCACCATGCGCATCGGGATGCCGCTGAACTACAGCGGAGGCTTCAAGGAGACCGTCGACGAACTGGCCACCTACGAGAAGGCCGGACTCGACATCGTCTACGTAGCCGAAGCCTACTCGTTCGACGCGGTCAGCCAGATGGGCTTCATCGCCGCCCGCACCGAACGGCTCCAGATCGCCTCCGGGATCCTGCAGATCTACACCCGCACGCCCACCCTCACCGCGATGACCGCGGCCGGGCTGGACTTCGTCTCGGACGGCCGGTTCACCCTGGGCATCGGCGCCTCCGGGCCGCAGGTCATCGAAGGCTTCCACGGCGTGCCCTACGACGCGCCGCTGGGCCGCACCCGCGAACTGGTCGACATCTGCCGCCAGGTGTGGCGCCGCGAACGCGTGCAGCACGACGGCAAGCACTACCAGATCCCGCTGCCCGAAGGCCAGGGCACCGGGCTGGGCAAGCCGCTGAAGCTCATCAACCACCCGGTGCGCCCGAACATCCCGATCATGGTCGCGGCGATCGGCCCGAAGAACGTCGCGATGGTCGCCGAGATCGCCGAGGCGTGGGAACCGATCTTCTACGTCCCCGAGAAGGCCCACGAGGTCTGGGGCGAATCGCTGGCCGCCGGCAAGGCCAAGCGCGACCCCGAGCTCGGCGAGCTCGACGTCGTCGGCCAGGCCCCGCTGGCCATCGGCGACGACGTGGACGCGCTCGTCGACTCGATGCGCCCGATGCTCGCCCTCTACATCGGCGGCATGGGCGCCAAGGGCAAGAACTTCTACAACGACCTCGCCCGCCGCTACGGCTACGAGGCCGAGGCCGAGGAGATCCAGGACCTCTACCTGGACGGCAAGAAGGACGAGGCCGCGGCGAAGGTGCCGGACGAGCTGGTCGCCGCCAGCACCCTCATCGGCTCCGAGGGCCACGTGCGGGAACGCCTCGCCGCGTTCAAGGAGTCCGGCGTGACCACGATGAACGTGACGCCGCTCGCCGGGTCCTTCGAGGAGCGCACCAAGCTGATCGAGCAGATCCGCGGCATCGCCGACGACCTCTGATCCGCCCCGCGGCCCGGGGCGCCCCCCCCCCCCCGGCCCCGGGCGCCGGAGGAACCGGGGGACAGCCGCGGCGCCCACGGGGCCGGGCGCCCCGCGGCGC
>NZ_JAIUKB010000053.1:0-6516 GCF_020176785.1 Saccharopolyspora sp. 6V
ACTCCACCACCCCCTTTGGTGGTTTTTTCGCGGCGGGGGGGGGGGGCGCGCCGCCGGGGCCGCCGCGGCGGCGCGCCCCCCGGGGGGGGGCGGGCCCCCCCCCCCCCCCCCCCCCCCCCGACTTGCTGTGCAGGTGGCGCGACCCCCGACCCGTCCCCGCGCCGCAAGGAGAGCCTCGATGCCGAACCGGCACTACATCCAGAAGCTCGTCGTCGACGGCGAGCCCTACGTGAACACCGACAACCTCGCGGACTGGGTGAACGACCTGCGCTGGCGCGACCCCGAAGCGCGCCGGGCGGCCGAGTACATCGCGCAGGAACTGCGCCTCATGGGCTTGTCGGACATCGAGGAATCCGTCAGCTAGCCGGACCCGCGAGGGCGGCCGAAGCGCGGCGACCGCACCGCGGCGATTCCGCCCGCGGTCGCGACGACGCCGTCCCGCGAGGGATCGCCGGCCGAGGTCGGTCGCTCCGCCGCCGGCGAACGCGTTCGCAGCGGCGGGCGCTGGAAGTCGCCAGGACCGGCCCGCGGCCCGTGCGGAGTGGCAGACTCGGCGGGGGAGATCCTCCCCGAACCGCCGCCGCGCCGAACGGAGCCCACCCGGCCGTGACCGAGCACCTCGACTTCAGCCTGGCCCTGCACCACCGGCTCGCCCCCGCGCCGGACCGATCGTTCACCTGGTCCCCGTACTCGGTGGCCAGCGCGCTCGGCCTGGCCACCGCGGCCGCGGCGGGCGACACCCGGGACGAACTGCTGACGGCACTGCGCGCCCCCGATCCGGAAGCCGTGCGCGGGGCGCTGTCCCCGGCCGCGGAGCTGTCCGCGACCGGCTCGGCGGAAGCGCCGGTGCTGGCGGTCGCCAACACGCTGTGGGCGCACGACGGGCTCCCGGTGCGCGAGGAGTTCCTGCGCACCTTGGGGCAGTGGCCCGGCAGCGCCGTCCGCACCGCCCCGTTCCGCGACGACCCCGACGGCGCCCGGCGGCTGATCAACGCCGACGTGGCGGAGACGACGCGCGACCTCATCCCGGAACTGCTCGACCCGGGCGCCGTCGACCCCGAGACGGTCGCCGCCCTGGTCAACGCGCTCTACCTGAAGGTGTCCTGGCGGGAGGCCTTCGACGCGAAGCGGACCGCCGAGCAGCCGTTCCACGCGCCCGGCGGGCAGCGGGCGGTACCGACGATGACCACCACCCGCAGCCTCGGGTACGCCGCGGCCGGCGGCTGGCAGGCGATCGCGCTGCCCGCCGCGGGCGGAGCGGAGGCCGTGGTCCTGCTGCCCGACGAGGACCTCGCCACCGCGGAACCGGAGCTGAGCGCCGCCGACCTGGACGCACTGCTGGCGCAGCGCCGCGACCAGCGGGTGGAGCTGTTCCTGCCGCGCTTCGACGTCACCGCGGAAGCGGAGCTCACCGAACCGCTCGGTGCGCTCGGCGTGCGCACCGCGTTCACCCCGGGCGCGGACTTCAGCGCGCTCACCGAGGCACCGCTGAAGATCTCGGCGATCGTGCACCAGGCGGTGCTGCGCGTGGACGAGGCCGGGCTGGAAGGCGCGGCGGCGACCGCGGCGATGATGCGGCTGACCGCGATCGTCCGCGAACCCGACCCGATCCGGGTGCGGGTGGACCGCCCGTTCCTGTTCCTGGTCCGCCACCGCGAATCCGGTGCGGTCTACTTCCTCGCCCGCGTCACCGACCCGTCCTGACCCGGAGGTGGACGGCGCTTCCGCTTCGGGGAGGCGCCGTTCACCTGCGCGCTGTCACGTTCCGGGTCGCTCGCCCGTCCCGGTGGTGGATCGCCCGCATCCGGCGGGCGGGGACCACCGGGAGTGATCATGCCGCGGATCGAACGCCTGCCCGCTCGGCGGGTGGGACTGCTGACGAAGCTCGCCTACCGCTACGCCCGCCGCCGCTTCGGTGCGGTGCCGGACCCGATGGCGGTGCTCGCGCACCACCGGGGCCTGCTGCTGGCGTCCTGCACCGCGGAACTGGCGGTGGACCGGGCGGCGCGGGTGCTGCCGGCGAGCCTGCGGGAGCTGGCCGTGTTCCGGACCGCGACCCGCATCGGCTGCTCGTGGTGCGTGGACTTCGGCACGATGCTGCAGCGCGACGAGGGGCTGGACGTGGCGCGGCTGCGGGAGATCGACGACCACCGCACCTCGCCGCGGTTCACCGAACTGGATCGGCTGGTCGTGGAGTACGCGGACGCGATGACCGAGCTGCCGGTGCGGGTGACCGACGAGCAGGTCGCGGAGCTGGACCGCAGGCTCGGCCACCGGGGACTGCTGGAGCTGACATACCTGATCGCGCTGGAGAACCAGCGGACCCGCATGAACCACGCGCTGGGCCTCACCGCGCAGGGCTTCGCCTCCGGCGAGGCGTGCCGGGTGCCGATGCCGTGAGGCGCGGGCCGGGTCCCCGTCCGGCGGCGCGGCCCTCGATCAGGAATCGAAGGCGGCCGGGTCGAGGTGCGCCAGCTTGTCCGGGCTCACCAGGTCGTGCAGCTCCGCGATCCGGTCGCCGGCCACGGTGAACACCAGCACCCGCCGGAACGAGGTGCGCCCGGTCGGGTCGTCCGGGTCGCCCGGCACGAACACGCCGAGATCGCCGTTGACCAGCACCGGGAACGATCCGGCGAGCGAGGCGGTGCCGTACTTGGCCACCAGCCCCAGCAGGAACCGGGAGATCTTGTCCGCGCCCACGACGGGCCGCCGGGCGGTGGACGCCTGCCCGCCGCCGTCGCCGTAGAGCGCCGCCCGTGGGTGCAGCAGCCGGGTCAGCTCGGCCACGTCACCGCTGGTCACCGCGGCCATGAACCGGTCGACGACCTCCTGCTGCCGGGGTAGCGGCGCGCGCGGCGGGGTGCCCTCGGCCAGGGACCGCCGCGCCCGGGACGCGTACTGGCGGGCGGTGGCGGCCGGGCAGCCGAGCAGGTCGGCGATCTCGCCGAACGGCACCTGGAACCCGTCGTGCAGCACGAACGCGAACCGCTGCTCGGCGGGCAGTTCGTGCAGCAGCCGCAGCGCCGCCATCCGCAGTTCCTCGCGGCCGGTCACCACGTCCTGCGGGTCGGGCGCGCCCAGCGGGCTCACCACCGGTTCGGGCAGCCACGGCCCCACGTACCGCTCCCGCCGGTGCGCGGCGGAGCGCACCTTGTCCAGGCAGAGCCGGCCGACGACGGTGCTCAGCCAGGCGCCGAGGTCGCGGATCTCACCGGGTTCGCGGGCCAGCCGCAGCCAGGCCTCCTGCACGGCGTCCTCGGCGTCGGCGAGCCCGCCGGTGAGCCGGTAGGCGAGCGCGATCAGCCGCGCTCGGTGGGCGTCGAACTCGGCGGCGAGTTCCGGACCGGCGTTGGTCATGCGCCGATTGTGCGCCCCGCGGGGACACCCGTCGGTGTGTCGTGCGCGACGCCTAGACTGGCCGGGTGGCTGGAAGGATCCGAGATAGCGATGTCGCCGAGGTACGTGACCGCATCCGGATCGACGAGGTCGTCGGCGAATACGTGGCGTTGCGCAACGCCGGCGGCGGTGCTCTGAAGGGCTTGTGCCCGTTCCACGACGAGAAGACCCCGTCGTTCAACGTGCGCCCGAGCCACGGCACCTTCCACTGCTTCGGCTGCGGTGAGGGCGGCGACGTCATCGCCTTCCTCATGAAGTCCGAGCACCTGGGTTTCGTCGAATCCGTGGAGCGGCTGGCCGACCGGGCCGGGCTGCAGCTCACCTACGAGGGCGGGACGCCGGGCCCGAAGCGGGACCGCGGCACCCGCGCGCGGATGGTGGAGGCGCACCGCCTCGCCGCCGAGTTCTACGCCGAGCACCTGCGTTCGCCGGAGGCGCTGCCGGGCCGCGAGTACCTCGCCGAGCGCGGTTTCGACGAGGCCGCCGCGACCCGCTTCGGCTGCGGTTTCGCCCCGTCCGGCTGGGACAAGCTGACCAAGCACCTGCTGGGCAAGGGCTTCGAGCTCGACGAGCTGTACAAGTGCGGCCTGTCGAAGGAGGGCAGGCGCGGCCCGCTGGACCGGTTCCACCGCAGGCTGCTGTGGCCGTTGAAGGACCTGGCCGGGGATGTGGTCGGTTTCGGCGCGCGCCGCATCCACGACGACGACCCGATCGAGGCGAAGTACGTCAACACCTCCGCCACCCCGATCTTCAACAAGTCGCAGGTGCTGTTCGGCATCGACCTGGCCAAGCGGGAGATCGCGAAGCGGCACCAGGCGGTGGTCGTCGAGGGCTACACCGACGTGATGGCGATGCACCTGGCGGGCGTGCCGACGGCGATCGCGTCCTGCGGTACGGCGTTCGGCGACGACCACATCTCGGTGCTGCGGCGGCTGATGATGGACGACAACGCGTTCCGCGGCGAGGTCATCTTCACCTTCGACGGGGACGCGGCCGGGCAGAAGGCGGCGCTGAAGGCCTTCGACGGCGAGCAGCAGTTCGCGACCCAGACCTACGTGGCGATCACTCCGGACGGCATGGACCCGTGCGAGCTGCGCCAGGCCAGCGGGGACACCGCGGTGCGGGACCTGGTGGCGCGGCGCAAGCCGCTGTTCGAGTTCGCGATCCGCAGCCTGCTCACCGAGTACGACCTCGATTCGGTGGACGGCCGGGTGGAGGCGCTCAAGCGCACCGTCCCGCTGGTGGCGCAGATCAAGGACGTGGAGCGCCGCGACGGCTACGCGGTGCAGCTGTCCGGCTGGGTCGGCTGGAACGACGAGAACCAGATCGTGCGCCGGGTCCGCGAGTCCGCGGGCGCGCCGGCCAAGCCGCAGCGCCGCCGGGCGCCGCGCAACCCCGACCAGGGGTCGCTGGGCATGGACGTGGAGCTGCCGCCGCGGCCGCGCCGGGACGACCCGCGCTGGTGCCAGCGGGAGACGTTGAAGCTGGCGCTGCAGGTGCCCGCGCTGTCCGGCCCGGTCTACGACTCGCTGCCGGAGGAGGCGTTCACCGAACCGGTCTACGCCGAGCTGCACCAGGCGATCGTCGCGGCGGGCGGCACCATGTCCGGCCTGTCCGGGGCGGGACTGGTGGACGCGGTGGGCCGCGAGTGCCAGGACGAGGTGACGCGGCGGCTGCTCACGCTGCTGGCGGTGGAGGCGCTGGACACGAAGTCGGAAGAGGACCCGCGCTACGTGGCGGGGGTGATCGCCCGGCTGCAGGAGATCATGGTGGGGCGCCAGATCGCGGACATCAAGTCGCGGGTGCAGCGCACCTCGCCGACGGAGAACCCGGACGAGTACAACTCGCTGTTCGGCGACATGCTGGCGCTGGAGCAGTACCGGCAGTCGTTGCTGCACCAGGCCTCGGGCGCGTTGTGATGACCTGGCTGCGCCGGTTCGCCGCCCGGTTGTCCGGCACCGCCGAGGTGCCCGCCGACTTCGCCGGTGCGCTCGGCGCCGACGAGCGGGTGCTGGCGGTGGCGCGCGCGGCGGACGGGCCGCTGGTCGCCACGCACCTCGGGCTGTGGCTGCCGGAGGGGCGGCTGCTGGGCTGGCACCTGGTGAGCAAGGCGACCTGGCGGGACGGCGTGCTGATCGTGGTCGAGGCGGTGGAGTCCGGGTCGGCGGGGGACGCGGTGCTGCTGCGGGACCTGCGCCCGCTGCGCCTGCGGCTCGCCGAACCGGGGACGCTGCCGGAGGTCGTGCACACGCGGGTGACCGGGTCGATCCGCAGCACCGAGCACCGCGAGCTGCCCGGCGGCGGCGCGCGGTTCGTGCAGCGGAAGGTGCCGGGCCGCAACGGGTTGGTGCTGCAGGTGCGCGCCGATCCGGGCACCGACGAGCGGTCGCTGGCGCCGGTGGCGGCGGAGGTGGCCCAGCGCCTGCACCGGTCGCGCTGACAGCTCCGGGACCTGGACATCCGTGCAGTACGGTCGTACTGTTCGCGCCGTGTGGGATCCGCGGAAGTACCTGTCGTTCAGCGAACAGCGCGATCGCCCCGCGCACGACCTGCTGGCCCGCGTGCCGCAGCGACCCGCCCGCCGCGTCGTCGACCTGGGCTGCGGCGCCGGGAACCTCACCCGGCTGCTCACCGGACGCTGGCCGGACGCCGCGGTGGAGGCCACCGATTCCTCGCCGCAGATGGTCGAGGCCGCGCGCGGCAACGGCGTTGACGCCCGGCTGCAGGACGTGCGGGACTGGCGGCCCGCGCCGGACGTGGACGTGGTGCTGTGCAACGCGGTGCTGCAGTGGGTGCCCGAGCACGTCGACCTGCTGCGCGGCTGGTTGCCCGCGTTGCCCGACGGCGCCACGTTCGCCTTCCAGGTGCCCGGGAACTTCGAATCCCCGTCCTACCGCGCCATCCGCGAGGTGCTCGCCGAGCAGGGGTGGGACGTCGACGGGCTGCTGCGCGCCGATTCGGTGCGCACGCCCGCGGAGTACGCGGACGTGCTCGCCGCCCGCCGCGCCGCGGGCGCCGCCGGGGGGGCCCCCAACGCGCCCCCCCGCAGCGGCCCCGCCCCCCGCCGGGGATGGGTGGCCGGCCCGGCGCGGCGCCCCGGGCGCGCCGCGCGGGGCGCGC